>CAKZQX010000758.1 GCA_937141995.1 uncultured Chloroflexaceae bacterium
CATTGGCACCCTTCCCCTGTCCCCGGCGCACCCCAAACTCCAGCACCATTTGTCACCGGACACTATCGTGCATACGGGCCGCTTTGGTGGCAATCAGAATCTGGTAGTTCAGATGATTGAGCAGCGACGTCTCCAGAATTTGCGCCATCGCCATCGGCCCCTGCACTGTCGTCACCGGCGTATTGGGATGGACCACCCGCCCTTCCGGGATCGCGCGCATCGTCAGGCCGGCGAAAGGGGATTGCGAGCACAACCAGGTCAGGAAATCCTCACCAAATACCAGATTACCGGCCCGATCACGCTGGCTGCGGAGGTAGTCGATATCTTCATCACGTACCTGCGCACTCTGCATCCAGTCGAGGAGCCACTCCAGCCCGGCATTCACGCAATACCCCGCCTGATGCGCGCCATAGTCGGGATATTTGCGAAAGAAGTGATCAAACTGGACATGCTGCTCATGCAACCCCATCCGGTAGTAGAGTTGCGCCATGGTAAGCTGGTATTGATCAGTAAATAAGATTCCCTCGGCGGTTTGCCGATCTTCCGGTTTCATCGCTCCCCCCCTATGCATGCGCTGCATGTAGCGTGAAATTGTTATGAACAGGTTAATGCCAAAGTGTACCATAGGGTGCAAACCTATGCCACCCGGCAATTATGGAGTGCATCAACAGGACGACTGCACGGCCTGTCGGCGCGGCTGATGAACGTTGTGAAAGTAGTCCAGGTATGGCGTGCGGCCGCAGAACGGTGCATAGAATGCACCCTACGGATGGCTCCCGTGGTAATAATATCCGGGTTACATTTCAAGGTTCAGCAAACCACATCTACATTGATGTTATAGAAAAAAGGATGCGGGAGGTTAACCTGCTCCGCATCCCCTCGGCATACCCTTCTTAGAGACTGTCTGAACAGATGATGCGCGTCGGTCCCACGGCATGCCGGGTGCCCGGCGACACCGGACAGCGCCCCCGGAGTCCCGGCGTCAGCCGGTTTCGGCCACACACCGGCTGACGCCGGGACTCCCACTCCGGGGCCGTCGCCCCATGACCAACCCGTTTCAGACAGTCTTTTATACCAATCCGGCATCAAACCAGCAATCAGCCGGAACATGGGCTACGGGCGTAGGGCGGCACGTTCCCGTTCAAAACCTCGGTGTTCTCGGTGTTCTCGGTGCTATGACAACAAATCGGTATTATGTTGTTCTTCCGAGGCGCGCTACGACGCCACCGTGAATGTCACAACCTCCACCAGCATGTCGTTGTAGAAAAGTTCAGCCCGGTAGGTTCCTTCCGAGAGCGGGAGCTGGTCGCCCTGCAGCGCAAAGTGACCGCGCAGTAGCCCTTCCGTGTCAAATGTCACGGTATCATCGGGATCTTCCGGTTGGGGCAGGCCGTTGATTTCATAGCGGATATGCACCGTGTCGCCCACTTCCGCATCGACGACGCGATAGGTAATATAGACTGTATCACCCGGAGTAAAGGTTATCGTCCGGTTCACCGGCATAAACGTCGCCTCGTCAATAGCGCCGGCTGTCATCACCTGCTCCAGCCGGGGGCCGTCGGTACGCACCGCAAAGGTCGTCTGCGCTTCCACGTCCGGTTCATTCGGCAGCAGCAGTTCAGCGCGATAATTGCCCGCTTCCGGGGGCGTAAATGTCACCGCGCCCCGGCCGGCATCCGCAGCTTGCAGTTCGTAGGACCGTTCTTCCGGTTCCGCGGCACCGGCAATCTGCACACTGACGGTCTGCCCGGCGCGCCCGCCCGCCAGATCAAAGACCAGGAAGCACGTATCACCCGGCGCAAAGACCTGTGTCTCACCAACGATGGTGCCATCCTCGGC
>CAKZQX010000759.1 GCA_937141995.1 uncultured Chloroflexaceae bacterium
CAATCAGATTGATGACCGAGTGGTCGCGCTGATTCAGGCCGGGAAAGCGCAGGGCGAAATTGACCCGAACCTCGACTCGGCAACGATTGTCTGGACCATGTATGCCCTCCTGGGCATGCCCCACCTGGCCCATCTGAGTAGCAGCGGCACCCCCAACCCGGCAAGTGTCGCAACGATGCTGGCAACCATTTTTGAGCGCGGCATCCAGAGCAACCGGCAGCGGCATGTGTAGCCTGTCTCGTAGAACCGCCTGTCGCCTGTGGACGCGCTTCTGCGCGTCCCTACCCAATCGCCAGTCGCCAATCCCCACCTAAACATTGAACAGGAAGTGGCAAATATCACCGTCTTTGACGATATACTGCTTCCCCTCAAAGCGGACAACACCGGCCTTCTTCGCCTCAGTCATACCGCCGGCGGCGACCAGATCAGCATAGGCAACGACTTCCGCGCGAATAAAGCCCCGCTGAATATCGGAGTGGATCGCCCCGGCCGCTTCTACCGCCGGGGTATTCTGCCGGATCGTCCAGGCCCGCACCTCATCGGGACCGGTTGTCAGAAAGCTGATCAGCCCCAGCAGTTCATACGAGAGCTGAATAACTCGATTGCGCGCGGGCGTAGTAATTCCCAGGTCATCCATAAACGCCTGGGCATCCGCATCTTCCAGCTGCGCTAACTCGGCCTCGATCTTGCCACAGAGCGGCACAACCGCGCTCTGGCGATGCGCATAGTTCAGAGCCGGGGGTGCCGCCAGTTGCCCCTCGCCGATATTGAGGACAATCAGCAGTGGCTTGGCTGTCAGAAACTGGTAGCCGCGCAGCGAACGCTCCTCCTCATCGCTCAAGGTCAGATCGCGGATGGGAACATCGCTCTCCAGCGCCTCCTGCAACCGCAGCAGCAACTCGCGCTCCGCAACCCGCGCTTCCCGGTCGCGCCCCGCCATCTTTCCGATCTCAGCGCTCAGACGCTCAAGCCGCCGCTCAATAATTGCCAGATCGGAGAAGGTCAGTTCAAGGTCGATATTGGCCACATCGCGGGCCACATCCAGCGACTCGTCAGGATGCGGCACGGTTGCGTCTTCAAACGAGCGCACGACATGCAGCAGCGCGTCGGCACCGCTGATGTAATTGAGCAGCGCGGGTGGCAAACCGGTCTTCTGTTGACGGCTGCTGTCAATACCCGCTACATCAACATACTGCACCTCGGCTGGCGTGGTCTTGCGCGGATTAAACATCTGCGTCAACCGGTCCAGTCGTTCATCGGGAACCTTGACGGTCGCCAGGTTCGGTTCGAGTTGACCGGAGGAGTAGGCCGCGGTCTCAACCGTGCCCCGGGTCAGCGCATTGAAAACAGTGGTCTTCCCACTATTAGAAAGCCCAATAATCGCAATTCGCATAATAGACTATCATCACTCTATCAAAACACACTCGCCGGCACACCACCAGGCGTGTCGCACCGGCCCGGATAATCAACAGTTCAATCGATCAGGTACACGAGTTACGCGGTGAGCATACAAACTGGACGTTTCACCAGATGGAAGTCCGATTCGCCTGCGGCAGCATAATACATTTTGTTCTTTTGCACGAACATGTGGCTCTGTGAGCCACATGTTCGTGCAAAAGGATAGACTCTTCCACCCTGCCGGAGGCACATCCCAACCGGCGGATGGACGACCGCGTAACTCGTGTCAATGATCGTTGTGGCGGCAGCATAGAGGGAAGGAACGGTATATCTGACCACCAGTGGCAGTATAGCGCGAGTAGGGCTACCGTGCAACCTGGGGTGCGCAGGCAAGACAGCGGGCAATGTCGGCATGGCACGCTTCTTGCTGGTCTGACTTGCTTACCGATAGACCGCTCCGGCTATGGTCATTTATAGTACGATATGGGCCAATAATATTTTATAACCTAAATTATTGCGCTCTGCGCATTTTAACCGATTTTTCCCTTACCAAAGATGACACAGTTAGTTATAATACAGTATAGACCGTTGCAATCTGAAGGCTTCACGATGCCTATCACCCGGTTGATAAATTTTTAGTAATGTGCAAGTCCGGCGCGTATCTTCTTCCCCGGCCACAGCGTTGGTATGAGTGAAGGGCATATCACTCAGGCGGCGGGAAGATACACGCAGTAGATAGCGCCGAAAGGTGTGTCCTTCGCGTGGAATTACCAGGTCTCGTAGAATCGGCTCAATCCGGCGATGTCGCCGCAATTAGCGAGTTGTACGACCGCTACGCAGGTCTCATCCTGCGCTATCTCTTTGTGCGCGTCTACGAGCGAGAACTGGCACAAGACCTGACCCAGGAGGTCTTTATCCGGGTCATTAAGGGCATTGGTCAGTTTACTTACCGTGATGAGAAGTCGTTCCTGGGCTGGTTGTATACCATTGCCGGAAACGTGCTCAACAGTTACCATCGGCGGCGCAAGGTTCAGTCAACGCCCCTGGAATACCAGGGCGAGGTGGTCGATATTCGTAGCCAGCAAGATGTACATCGTGTATGTGATCGAGTTGCGCTGCAACAGGCGATTGATCAGTTAACCCGCGATCAGAAACAGGTTTTGACATTGCGTTTTTTTGCCGACATGAGTAATAGTGAGATTGCAGCCACCCTTAATCGTACCGAAGGGTCGGTCAAGGCGCTGCAACATCGGGCTCTTCAGAGCCTGCAGCAGATTCTGGCGCGTGAAGATGAGCGCCGCAGTGAACAACCTATCCCTACCCGCGCGCAACCGGTGGATCAGCGTCGATCGGCAACCATATCCGAACGTTCGCAAAACGATGTACACCA
>CAKZQX010000760.1 GCA_937141995.1 uncultured Chloroflexaceae bacterium
CTGCTCACCGGCGACAACCACTTCCAGGGCCACATGCCGATGCGGGTCAAACGGCTGCCCGGGTGTATGCATCGGCTGAACCCCGGCAGTGGCGAGGATATCCAGCAGGCGTCGGCGTACCAGATGCATGCGCGCGCGCCAGGTCGTTTGTGTCTCGTCCGACATGGAACTATTCGGTTGCAGCATTGTGATATGTGCGCGCATCCGTTCAAAAGGGGTGGCAGGCGGTGTGGGTGCCTGGCGTGCCGGTAGGAATTGCTCCGCGCGCAGCGCTTCGTCAAGGCCGTCAATGGTGGGCAGCAACGCCTGGATGATTTCCAGGCGGGCCGTGTCCTGCGCAAGCCGGCTCTGTTCGCGTAGTCGGTCCAGTTCCAGATCCCGCCGGACACACTCGGCACGCAACAATTCCAGCGCCGCTGTGAGCTGTTCTACCTGGGTTTGCAGGAGTGCATTGACCTTGAACTGCTCCTGCCCGGCGTGGCTTGCCTGCTTTTGCGGCGTGGTTGTGAGAGCAGTTTCCCGCATTGCGTTCTGATCAGCATCAACTGCTTCCTCAGTTACCGCGATCTGTCGGGATAAGACCTCCAGGCGCTGCTCGATCAGCTCCATCCGCGCATACAACGGAGCGATTAACCGCCGGGCCGCGTCGGTGTCGGTGTTTAGCCGGCCCGCCCCGCCAATCAGTCGGCGTACCTCCTGGCGAAGCTGCTTGACCTCCGATGCCCTGGATGCATTTGAAGCGCGCTCACTCACGGTACTATATCTTTCGTGTAAGCGGATTTCCCCTACCAGGTTATGCCTGTGAGCCGGACTGCGGGCGTGTCAACTGCCCCGCCGTGGAGCAGTAGTTGCTATCTGTGTTACGGTAGTACTATCCTCTGTATTATACTCCACCAGGTGGCAAACGTAAATATTCTGTTAAAGAACAAAGGACAAAGAACAAAGAATCGAAAACCGCGAATGCAGGCTTTGCCAACCTGTGCTCGCGGTTTTCTAAAAATAGGACGTACGTGGTGGGCCTGCAAATCAGACTCGTACTCCCACAAAGACTGCTTTCATCTGCTCAAACGTGCAGGTTGAACACCCACCGCGTAAGTCGTGTAACGAAGAACAATGTTAGAAACAGCAACGAACAAGCATATTGCGTGATGGGGATGCGCTGGCGTTTTTGTTCCAGGTTGCTTTGTTCTTTGTTCTTTGTTCTCTACATGGTTCCAGGTTCCCAGTTCTTTATCCTCAGATCCGCCCCTGTGCCGCCGCTGCCTTGGAGAGTTCGGCCATCTGCGGGGTTTCGCGCCGGCTCCGCCAGATCGCCCAGAGCAGCAGTAGCCCGCCCAACGCCATGACTGCCCAGACCGGCGTGCTGATCGGCGTATCAAGCGGACGCAGGAGCAACAGCGTAGGTGCGAGCACCAGGGTCAGCAGGCTGATTGCGCGGATCAGCGGATTGAGCACCGGTCCGGCGCTATCCTTGAGCGGGTGCCCCACCGTATCCCCGATAATGGCGGCTTTGTGCGCTTCCGTATGCTTCCCGCCGACATTGCCATCCTCGATGTAGCGCCGCGCATTGCTCCAGGCACTGCCCGTATTCACCTGGAAAAATGCCAGCAGTTGGCTGGAGAGCAGGCTGCCCAGCAGAAAACTGCCGGTTGCTTCTACCCCCAGCAAGAAGCCAACCAGCAGCGGCACCAGCACGCCAACCAGCACCATGCTGACCAATTCCTGCTGCGTGGCAACGGTTGTAAGCTGGACCGTCCGCGCGTAGTCTTCTGGTTTCGTCGCCGCACGCTGGAGTTGCTGCCGGGTTGCGGCGACAACCTGAGCCGCCGTGCGCAGGACGGCGTGTAGCGTGAGGGAGGTAAACAGCATCGGTACCGCGCCACCGATCAAGAAGCTGATCAGGACCAGCGGCGAAGCCAGGTTGATCCCTGTCAGCACGGGATACTCGAGGAAGCGCTGCACCTGTGCCGTATTGACCAGAAATGCGCCGAAGAGTGCCACCACCGCAATCACCGTTGCGCCGGTGGTTGTGCCCCGGGTCAGCGCCCGGGTCTGATTACCCACGGCATCCATATCTTCCATCACGTTGCGCGCATTTTTGTCCACCCCGGCGATGCCACCGATGCGCCGAGCATTGTTTGCAATTGCACCGAAGCTGTGCAGCGCCAGCATATTGCCCATCAGGGTCAGCAAGCCCAGGCCGGTAAGCGCAATGCCATAAAAGATGTACGCAACGGTGACGGCCGCGAGTTCGGCGTAGATAAAGACCGAGGCCAGGATCGCCGCCGCGATGACCAGAACCGCCCACAATCCCGACTCCATCCCCTGCGTCATCCCCGCCAGAATATTTGTCGCCGGTCCCGTCCGTGAGAGGCGTGCTACTTCGCGGACGCGGTCATAGGTGGTTGCGGTAAAGTACTGCGTCACTCGGTTCAGGCCGAGCGCCAACAGCACGCCGACACTGGTCGCCAGAAAGGGCCGCCAGTCGATCATATCGGTATCGGGATCGGCCAGGAAGAAGTAGCTCACGGCCGCAACCCCGGCCACCGTCAGAACGGCAGTGGCATAGAAGCCCTGGTTGAGCGCGGCCATTGCGTTGCGCCGCCGCTCGTCGGTTCGCACAAACAGACTGCCCAGGAGCGCCGCAATAACGCCAACCCCCCGTACCATCAGCGGGAAGAGCAGGAAGTTCATGACAAAGGGCTGTTCGGCATCGGCGGTCGGGCCCAGTGCCAGCCCCAGGATGAGCGCGGCCACAAAGGTTAGTTCCAGGCTCTCGAAAACGTCGGCGGCAATTCCGGCGCAGTCGTTCGCGTTCTCGCCGATGGTACCGGCGATAATTGCCGCGTTGTTCGGGTCGTTATCTGCAAGGCCAAATTCTACCTTCTCAACCATATCGGTTCCCAGGTCCGCAGCCTGGGCATAGATGCCGCCGCCAACCCGCTGAAAGAGCGTGACCAGCATGGCTCCCGCGCCAAAGCTCAACAGTTCATCCATGGCCGTGATGCCGAGCAGCATAAAAATCGCCGCGCTGCCGAGCAGTCCCATCCCCACCGTGAGCATACTGCCCACACTCCCCGCGCCATAGGCAATCCGCAGCGCGGGACTATAGCCCTTACGCGCGGCAGCGGCCATCCGTACATTCCCCTCGACCGCGGCTTTCATGCCGACTGAGCCGGCAATATAGGCCAGGAGTGCGCCGAGCACCAACCCACCTGCGCGCCCACCAGCCACCCAGATCTGCGCCTGGTCTTCACCAAACCGCTCGATCACATCCGGTGCGGGGGGGATAATCAGCACACTGGCGGCGGCCCCGGCGGCCAGTACAATCACCAGCGTGCGCAACGGCCGCACCTGCTGTCCCAGGTAGGCAGCCGCCCCCGCCTGCATCGATCCCCAGACCTCCTGCATGCGCTGACTCCCCTTGTCCTGTGCCAGCACCCGGCTGCGCACAAAAAAGGCGTAGGCAACGGCGAGAATAGCTGCGCCGAGGATCGCCCGTATAATGTTCGTTTCCAGACTGTTAAAATCTTGCATAGACTCATCCTATAGTACTCTGGCGTTATACCTCTTCAACGCCGGCCGGCAACTAGCTTCAGTAACAGGAGTTATACAGTTGACATGTAAATCGAACGTTTTACCCGACGGAAGCCCGATTCGCCTTTGTGAGAAAGACGGTCCTCTTTTACTCTGCCGGAGGCACTGTCCACTGGCAAACACAAGATCGCGTAACGCACATCAGCACGGGTCGTTTCGCGTTTTTCGCTCATTTCGCGGCGTTCGTGGTCCAAAC
>CAKZQX010000761.1 GCA_937141995.1 uncultured Chloroflexaceae bacterium
GTGGAAAACCGGAAAACCGTGATCAGGATCTCCACTACACCCAGTTGATGCAGGGGTTTACCAACTTTCTCTCCGATCCCCTTGGCGAACGTAGTACCCATCCATTCGTCAATTGGGCACGTCAAACCCTGACAATTACAAATTCGGAGCAGCTTCGCGCGGAGCTTGCTGCGTGGATTAAGGCACACACGGCACCTAATGTTGAAATTCAGGCAGATCTGGCAGATCTGGCACTCATCCTGGAGTTTGCCCTGCGCGTCGCAGTCCTCTCCAATCGACTGAACTATCTGCAACGGGAGTGGCGCAGTGTCGAGGGACCGCTTGATCTCGAGAGTGGTAGCTCTGCCCTGTTCCATCGGCCACCCGAGGACTATCGCGCCGTTATTCCCACATCACCCATGGGGAACGTACTGGCCTTCCAATACATCCGTCCGGGCGATGATACACAAGCGGCAGGGGATCTGCGCTTTTTCCGCTGTCTGGGGGTTGGGCGCTGGCTCCTGCTCCACCTGCATGAGCTTTTTGCGGGTGATGGTATCGCCGGCCCCCATGTGCTGCTGCTCTCCGGCACCAGTTGGGCCGGTACATCGCCCCGCTACCATATTCAGGTGCCGGTATCCGGCATATTACGTGCGCCGGCGACCGAAATAGACGCTATCAACAGAAGCGGTTTCGAGCGCAAATTCGTTGCTGACCGGACAGGTAAACTTGTACGGGTATCGGGTACCACCGGGCATGGACGCGTCAACGCGCTCCACGTCATTCTGCAAGACCTTGCGCGGCGTACGCGACTGAGCGGCGGCCCCGGTCACCTGGAGCGCGTCCGGGATAGCCTGCCGGACGGACGGCAGCGGATCTTGCTGCTCGTCGGCAGCTATGATGAAGCGCGACGCGCCCGCGAATTTTTGGAGAATATTCGGCCCGAGTGGCGCGAATATGTGCTGCACCTGGTGCCCGATGATGACCGCTTCGATAGCCAGTGGCAGAGCAGCCAGATAGGACTGCAACGGGGGATGGTGAGTCAGTTTGCCCAGACAGATGCCTGGATCTTGATTGCACCGCTGCTGGCGGTGGAACGTGGGCATAACATTCTGAATGAAGCGAACCAGGCAGCGATTGGAGCGGTCTACTTCCTGGTACGACCGCACCCCCGCCCCGACGATATTAGCTATGCCGTCCAGTCAATCAATCACTGGGCGGTTGCGCACGATGATGACAGCGATTGGTTCGCGGAAGCGTGTGGCTCAGCGGTTGATGCTGCTGATCTTGCCACAACGGGAGCTGTTTTTCGTAGCACAGCGTACCGGCGCTGGCGCTATCTGCTGCGTCTACCGATGATTTACAGCACACTACCGGCACAAGAACGTGCTGCCGTCACCTGGAGCCAGCTTGTAACGATCTGGCAGGTTATTGGGCGACTGGTGCGCGGTGGCTCGCCCGCTCAGGTCTTTTTTTGTGATGCGGCATTCGACCCGAGTAGCTACCGGAGTGCGGATGACACCACCCCAATCGGTGCGAGTCTACTCACTGGCATGCTCGATGTGCTGCATCCCTATTTCGATGAAGCAAATACAACCGTAGCACCCGCAGATAAGGTGCTGGTTGATACCCTCTATGGCCCATTGTACAAAGCCTTACAGCAGATGAAAGGAACACCCGATGCCTAAGCAGTACAATTCTCTCCGTACCCTGGCGTTTCAGTTTGCCCCCGATGTCGCAACCCTGGAATATCAATGTGCTGTTATGCCGTTCCCTGAGTCGTGGAAAGCCCCACTGACTGAACTGGCAAAGGAAGCCACAAGCCGCACATGGAAACCTGCGACTATACCTATGGACACGCTTAACCGCGCGCTGCGGGCTCTGGCACCGGATCTGGTGCATATTGCCAGGGGCGCGCACAGAACTGGTGAGCGTCCCTGGCTCTATAGTGCCCGCGAACTTGATCCGCCGGCGCTCTTGCCCATTGTGCATGCCTGGGTCCACACCGCATTTGCCGGAGCATCTGACAATAGCCGCCGCCAGGTGTTGCAGGAACTCAAGGCCGATGCGTTGCAGTGGACAACCAGCACGCTTGATCTGGCCGATTGGCAGGCAGGCGACAACGGCACCGCCGCGCCGGCCGACAATGATGCCTTTGTCATCCTGCCCCACTATCTGGCAACCCTGATCAGCGAACGGAATGCTTCCTTCGAGATCGGCAACGAACAGCGCAGCTTTCGGCGCGCCCCCCGTCACACCGGCCAGAGTGGAGCTGAACTTATCACCTGGCCGCCCCTGATGTATGCAGACCGATGGCCCTACTCAATCGCGTTGACCCTGACCGTGCAGACGGTGCCGTTTCAGGCATTTCCCCTCATACACTGTGATCTCAGCATTCGCCGTTGGGCCGGCCCAACAGCGCGCATACCCCGAGGACAAACAAGCGTGTACCTGCTGACAGAAACACCCTGGCTGCGGGGATTTCAGCATACCCATAGCTTCCAGGTGGCACCGCTTGCATGGCAGAGAGCTACTGACGCGGAGGCACAAAAGCCAACCTTTCGGGTTGTCTGGGGCAAAGGTGGCGAACTCTCCTCAATCCTTGATCATCTCAGCGCTCACCGCAAACAGGGCTTTCCGGAGCCACAGGCTATCGTCAATGATCCGCTCCAGACACTGAATGTTGGTGGCAGTCCGAATGTAGCGCTGGTCTATCGTCCTGGCATGCAACCAAAACACTGGGTTGAGTCGGGGTTGCCTCCTGCCGATCGACGTTCACTCGCAACCCAGGTACAAGATTTCCTGGCCCCCACCTTTCAGTTGACTGCGCCGCCGGTACGCGTATCCCTTCCGCGCGCAAAATCCCAGAACCCGTTCTTTCCGGGCACAGCGGATAAAAAGAATGATGAGAAAATGGCGCATGTGCTAACGCAGGGACGGGCAGCGATCAGTCGCGTCTGCAATGGTCATCTCACGGTGGAAATTCGCTACCAGAACCGTATTCTTGCCGAAACCCTGGTTCGGGTTATCGGCGAAATTCTGGATATGTCTGCCGAGCCGGGAAAAACCAGTACCACGCCGGAACTGGCCCTCACCGTGACAACCGCCCCCCTGGGAGCTATTGGAGATGAGCTTACCATCGATACCGGCAAAAAGAAGCAGCAGGATCGGTTACTTGCGGCACTCAATCAGCGGATGAATGCGATACAGGCAGAAGTGTCATCAGCAACAACCCCCACCATCACGTTAATTGAACTGGCTGATAGAGAGACATTTCAAGCGGAATCTGATCCCAAATCGGCAATACGGCTTGGGTTTGCCCGCACAGGGCGGCTGACGCAATTTTTTGCAGTTCCGCAAGAAGATCAGGACGCTGAGAATCTGGAACACCGCGCCAGGAATGGTTTTCTGGATGGACTGCGCCAGCTAGGGGTGAGCGTCAATCTGCCCCAGGTTCAGGGACTGCCGCAAGAACTGAACGTTGTCGGCATCTGGCTTATTCAGCAAAATGCGCCCACCAATCCGGTGCAGGGCAAGACCCTCCAGACGGGTCCGCGCGGCACCGGCATGCATGTACAGGAGCTCAACTTCGACCGGCT
>CAKZQX010000762.1 GCA_937141995.1 uncultured Chloroflexaceae bacterium
GATACATGTCAGCATTGGCCGTTTCGCGGTTTTCGATCATTTCGTGTTTTTCATGGTCCAAACTTCCACCGCGTAACGCGTGTCCATTATAGCATGTTCAGTAGGACATGTTTTCTATTTGGAGTCGTATGCCGATAATACCGACATCGTCTTAACCAGACTGCACCGCTTGACATTGCGCATTATCTAAGCTACAGACTAGACAGACTAGACCGGAGGAACATGATGACGCGAAAGTGGCAATTTCCCGAAACCGGAAACACATGTAGTGAAGTGCTTGCAGCGGCCATGATCAGCCATCCACAAATCATCACCAGGCGTGGCACTGAAGCGGTGATTGTCCTCTCCTATGCCGAGTACCAGACGATGCTGCTCAAGCAGAAGAAACTCTCGACCTTTTTCCACGAGTCGCCCCTTTTCGGCGCAGAACTTGATCTGACACGGGGCAGTTGAAGGAAACATAAAACGGGCTGATGTTTGGTGACGATGGTGTCACGACATCAGCCCGTTTTACATATGCTGGCGGGCGCGACGGGATTCGAACCCGCGACCTCAACCTTGACAGGGTTGCATCCTAGGCCTCTAGACCACGCGCCCAGTAGTATTGGTGACCCCAGCGGGATTCGAACCCGCGATCTCCACCTTGAGAGGGTGGCGTCCTGGACCGCTAGACGATGGGGCCGACTGTTCTCAACACCAGGAGATTATAGCACATCAGATGCTGTGTGGCAAATTTTGGCGGCGCTGATCTGGTCGGGGGCGTCGGTTGCCGTAGTGCCTGCCATGCCGGCGTGCGTTAGCGCATGTGTAACATATCCGAGGAGGTAATGTGAGTGGTGGAATAGTGGGATGATAACTCTGAAAATAGCCCGGCAACATTCCGGAAACGTAACGCTGACCATTACACATTTCATACCAAATTTCACTATCTTGAGACGAAAAGCGGTGGTATGCTTAAAGGTGAACAGATCATTTCTTGAGTCATTCCAGTTTACATCACAGCAAGGAACATTCAATGAACATCTTACCACTACATCACACCCGGCTCACACTGCGCCCGGTTTTGCTTCTTCTGACATTGCTTACGCTGCTGCTGGCTGCCGGCTCGATCACGCCGGACACATCCACTGCCCTGGCTGAGACCAATACCTCCCGGTCGTTCAGCGCAAATGCGTTGTTGCCGGCGACAGATGAACCTACCCCAACGGTGACATCATCAGTGGCAACCGGCGAACTGTCGTCGGTAGCAGAAGCTGACCCGATTGTCACAGCGCACAACCGGGTCTACCTGCCCTTGATGCTGAACAGCGCAGCCAGTAGTATCACTACACCCACGTCCGAGCATGATGCGTTTGTTGTGCGCGTGGTTGAAGAAACGAATGTTTATCGTAACCGTGCCGGTTGCCCGGCACTGCGGTTAAACGCGCAGTTGAATAGTGCGGCCCAGCGCCATAGCGATGATATGGCCCGCAATAACTTCTTCTCCCACACCGGCTCTGATGGTTCCTCCCCCTGGGATCGCATCCATGATGCCGGTTATAACTACACCGGCGCGGGGGAAAATGCTGCCGCCGGTCAGCGCACGCCGCAGGAGGTGGTAGAAGCCTGGTATAACAGCGAGGGGCATCGCGCGAATATGCTTAACTGCTCCTACCAGGATATTGGCGTTGGCTATGCCTACAATGCCAATGCGCGCTATGGTCACTACTGGACGCAAGTGTTCGGGAGGCGTTGAGGAAACAGATGACGCTGCGGCAGTATGGCAATTATGCTGCCGCAGTTCAGTATCAGTCGGTTTCACCTCGGCTACACGACCTGGCGCACCGGAATGCCGCGTTCGGCCAGGTACTGCTTGACCTGCGCAACGGTGTATTCGCCAAAGTGGAAGATCGAGGCTGCCAATACCGCATCGGCATCGCCGGCTGCCAATCCCTGGTACATATCTTCCGGCGATCCCGCCCCACCGGAGGCAATCACCGGGACATTGACGGTTGTACTGAGCACATGCAGCAGTTCCAGATCATACCCGGTGCGCTGCCCGTCGGCGTCCATGCTGTTAATCACAATCTCGCCTGCGCCCAGTTCTACGCCCCGCCGGGCCCACTCGATGGCATCCATGCCGGTTGCGCGGGGATCGCGCCCGGTGTGGGTAAAGACGGCCCAGCGTGGCGGCTCGTCCGGCGCATTGACGCGGCGCGCATCGATTGAGAGCACAATACACTGGCTGCCAAAGCGCCGCGCGCCCTCCTCGATCAGACCCGGCGTCAGCACGGCCGCAGTGTTGATCGAAACCTTATCGGCCCCGGCGCGCAACATCCGGTACATATCCTCGGTGGTGCGCAGGCCACCGCCAACGGTCAGCGGAATAAACACCTGCTCCGCCGTGCGTTCGACCACCTCAACCATAATGGCCCGTTCATCGCTGCTGGCCGTAATATCGTAGAAGACCAATTCATCGGCCCCGGCGTCGTTATAGGCCGCCGCCAGCGCCACCGGATCGCCCGCATCCCGATGGTTGAGGAAGGAGACGCCCTTGACCACACGGCCGGCTTTTACATCCAGGCAGGGAATGATTCGTCGCGTTAGCATAGCTGTTTCCGTAATCCGTAGACCGTAGTCTGTAACCCGTAACCCGAAGTGCGTTGTCTGAGGTCCGAAAATTATTAGTATACGAATAGTGTAGCGCAATTATACCATATCAGTGCAGCCGAATGCCTACAGCCTGGCGCGAACAGGAAGCGTGGGATATCTGACGGCGAAAATGGTATAATGCGGGCGGGCTATCCGGCCCATGTTAACCCATACAACCCGGCGAGCGCTGTAATGGCAGGTGTTCGGTTTACCCCGCAACGTGTTGGAGCCATAATCTTCTTACTGCTTGGTCTTATCCTGATGGTTCGGCTTGTGCTGCTGCAGAGTCGTCCCCCGGCTACGTTGCGCCGACCAACCGCAACGATAGCCGCTGGTATGACCGCAACTGGTACGCCGACACGCATAGCAGAGGGAGCGGCCACGCCGGTCAGTGCCGGTTCGCGCCGAACTCCGCTACCTCTGATTACTACCCGTCCACTCACCCGCACCATTCCGCCGGATTTCTCGGCAACGCCCTCGCCGGCGGCAACCGCAACCCCGCCGCGAGCGGGTGCAACCCCCACCACCGTGCCGGTGCCGCCCACACCCATCCCGCCAACCGCCGTCCCACCAACGGTTGCACCGCCAACCGTGCCCCCGCCGACCGCCACCGCGCCCCCGCCGACGCCAACCCCGACACTGACGCTGACGCCGACCCCGTCCGTCCGGCCCCGGCTGATCAACAACGAGATCGACCCGCCCTGGTGGCCGTGTAGCTCAGGGCAGGTCAAGGTGACGCGCAAACTGGGGATTTACCATATGCCGGAGCAATCCGGCTACCGGCGGGCGTTTGTGAGCATCGACTGTTTCGACTCGGAGCAGGCTGCCATTGCGGCCGGCTACCGGCGGGCGCAGGAGTGAGCCCGCCGGCTCTCGCGCAGCCGTACGGGTAGTTCTTGTTGTAGCGCAACTGTGGTGTGGTAGGTTGCCAGGCCGTCATGCATAATATGCGGCGGGCGCTGACCCATGGCGCTGTAGAATGCCGCAACCGCACTATCAACCAGATGTGTGTTTGTGGTCCAGAGCGCGCGGAAGTTGCGCGAGCGTCGTTCGGGCTGAGCCAGTTCGTTATCGCAGGCAAAGAGCGCAATGCAGCAGGCCGGGCCACTGGCAATGACCACCCACTCGTGAATCAGCGGCCAGGTTTCCTCCAGGGGTAGATACTCAACCTTCGGGATTGCGGGTGCCTCATCGTCGGGAAGCCCCATAACAAAGATCTGCGCGCAGTCCCGGGCCAACCGCTCGTACCGGCGCAACTGCTTTTGATAGAGCGAGTAGCGTTGAAAGGCGGCGATCAGAAATGTACCCGGAACACTGGCGGCATGATCCTCGATCAGCTTACTCAGAACCAGCATCATCCGGCGGCTGCGCAGGCGCATCTGGCGCTGGTCAAGCATCTGGGTAAAGCTCAGGTCAGCCGGCGATGCCGGGCGTGGCGTAGCGGTGTAGTTAGGCTCGGCAAGAAGTGATGTCAGTGTCATAGTGCGTGGCTCCTTACTTTCTGGTAAGCTACGATATTGTACGATATTGTACAGGAATTTTTTGCATTCAATGTTATCGTACAATCACGCTGAAACCACACTATTACCACTTTATTCACACGCAACCGGCCGGCGCACCAACTCAAGAAAGGCGTCCATCGCGTGGGTGTGCAATCGGTCGCGCCGTTGGATAAACATCGTCTCCACCTGCGCCAGCTTCGTGGGGGCGGGATGCAGTCGTAGCGCCTCCTGGTAGGGCGTTCGCTCCAGCAGTGAGCGAGGAAACAGCGTCACGCCCATGCCCGCTGCGACACAGCCGAGAATTGCTTCGATGGTGCCGAACTCCATAATTTTGTAGGGCATTATGCCATACTCGCGCAGTAGATGCTCCAGGCGGGCGCGGTAGGTGCAGCCCTGCCGGAAAACCAGCAGGGTGCGCTGCGGCAGCGAGGCCAGCGACGCGACCCGGCGCTCGGTGACAAAGACCAGTTCTTCCGCAAAGACCGGCTCCTGCTCAATGTCGGGGTGCGTGACGGCACCGCCCACAAACGCCCCATCGAGTTGATAGTCCAGCACCTGGGCGATTAGCTCCTCGCTGGTCCCCGTCATCAACGTCAGATCAACCTCAGGGAAGGTCTGGTGGTAGTGTGCCAGGATGGCGGGCAGGCGCACCGCTGCCGTGGTCTCCATCGAACCAAGCGCCAGTGAGCCGCTCCCCGGCCCGTTGTCTGCCACCGCATGCCGCGCCTCGTCCGCCAGCCGGAGCAGTTGCGTGGCGTAGGGCAGCAGCGTGCGCCCGGCGGCAGTTGGTACCATGCCGCGCTGCTTGCGGTAGAACAGCCGGGTGCCCAGATCGTCTTCCAGGCTTTGCAGGCGCGCGGTGACATTCGACTGAACATAGTCGAGGCGGCGGGCGGCCTGCGAGATGCTGCCCTCCTCGGCTACCGCGACGAAGATTCTGAGGCTGCTCAAGTCCATTCGGTTTGCTCCCTGTCAGGTATCACTTCTAGTGAACGTAGCTATCGCTTTTCTTCGTTTGTATTGATAATAGCAACCTGCTATGATGGTTGTCAAGCAGACGCGTTGTGTGTGGCTCCAGGCTGCTGTGGTCACTCTTTGACCTGGCAGGCGTCTGCCGGGACAACCGGCTCGATTCGCCTCCGGCAGGGCGGAAGATTCTATTCTTTTTCACAAATTGGTGATGAATGCTTGACCCTTCGTAGTGCCGCCTTCAGGCGGTTCCCGGCCAGCCCCATCGCCTGAAGGCGGCACTACCGGATGCAAACTATCAGATGTATTTGAACGATGTCTTAGAGACTGTCTGAAAAGGGGTGGTCATGGGGCGACGGCCCCGAAGCGGGAGTCCCGGCTTCAGCCGGTTCCGGCCACACACCGGCTGAAGCCGGGACTCCTGGGGCGCTGTCCGGTGTCGCAGGACACCCGGCATGCCGTGGGACCGACGCGAATCATCTTTTCAGACAGTCTCTTAGAAAGGAACGATAGTATGCGCCATGCACACCCACCGTCCGCGTGGCTGGTGGCCCTGGGCGGGATGTTCGGGTTGGTGATTGCTATGGGCGTCGGGCGTTTTGCCTACACGCCGCTGCTGCCGATTATGCAGCAGGAGTATGGTTTTGGGTCCGATGTGGCCGGCGGTCTGGCGGCGGTTAACTATGGCGGCTACCTGCTCGGTGCGCTCTTCTGTATGGCTGTGCCACTGGGAAGTTGGCGCGTGCCACTGTTTCGCGGGAGCCTGCTGCTGAGTGTGATTACGACGGCGGCGATGGGGCTGTTTGATCTGCCCATGGCCTGGTGGCCTTTGCGGTTTCTGGCGGGGCTCGCCGGCGCGGGCGTAATGGTAGTGGGCGTGGCTATCGCGCTGGACAGTCTGGCGCAACGCGGTGCGGGCAAGTTCAGCGGTCTGGTCTTCGCGGGTGTGGGTGTAGGCATTGCGTTGTCGGGCGTGGCAGTGCTGCTGCTCGATGACCTGCTGGATGCGCGCGGGCTCTGGCTGGCGCTGGCGCTGCTCTGCCTGCCGCCGGCCGTTGCCGGCCAACACTGGCTGCGGGATGCGCCGTCCCGGACGCAGCCGGTGCCAACCCGGCAACCGTCTCCACCGTTTGTCATGCCACCCTTTCTGCCATGGCTGGCGGCGGCCTATGGCTGCGTGGGCCTGGGCTACATCGTCAGCGGCACCTTTCTGGTGGCAATTGTGCAGGAGAATATTACCGGCAGCGCAGCGGGAACGAGCACATGGATCGTGGTGGGGCTGGCGGCGGCCGGTTCGACCCTGGTGTGGCCGGCGCTGGCTGCTCGTTTTGGGGATGTGCGCGCACTGGTGACAGCCCATGCATTGCAGGCGCTCGGCATTGCGCTGCCTGCGTTGTCGCCGGGGTTGGTGGCAGCCTATGCGGGGGCGGTTCTGTTCGGTGGTACACTTATGGGCATTGTGGCACTGACGATGGGCCTGGGGCGGCGGCTCGCGCCGCAGCAGAGTGCGCGTGTGCTCGGGCTGCTGACGGCGGCCTACGGAACCGGGCAGATAATCGGGCCGCTCCTGGCGGGGGTGATTGCCGCGCGCACGAATAGCTTTACGCTGCCGCTGGCTGGAGCGGCGCTGGTGGTGACGGCAGGTGCTGTCCTGCTGCTGATTGGATCACGCTGGGGAACTGGTTATCAGACTGTCAGAATGAAAGGAAAGACCAATGCCATACGTTAACATCAAAATTACCCGCGAGGGTGCGACCGCCGAGCAGAAAGCCGCACTGATCAAGGGCGTGACGCAACTGCTGGTGGATGTGCTGGGCAAGAATCCGAAAACTACGGTGGTGGTAATCGACGAGGTCGAGACGGATAACTGGGGCGTCGCCGGGGAGACAATCACGGCGCGGCGTCAACGTGGCGAGTAGGCGCGTTGTCCGGTGGTGCCTCACGGCGTTGTTGCGCTGCCAGTGATAGCAGTGCTATAATGATCAAACGTATTATTCCCGGCACTGGTCAGTAGTACGCCCCTTCCCCGCTCTACCGATGAGGTTACACGGTTATGCCCGTCCATGTTCCACTGGTTGGTGGTATTCCACCGGTGTCTGCAAACTTTATTGTCCGGCGTACGCAGTTTACCGTTGAGGCACGGCTCAACGAGCGGCTGATTCTGGCGTATATCGCCGATCGGGGCGGGCTGGATGAACTGCTGCTGCCCGGCGCGCAACTGTTGCTAACCTCCCGGCAGGCTAACCGGCGCAAAACGACCTTTCAGGTGACGGCCATCGCTATTGGTGATGCGTTTGTGTCGCTGGAGCCGGAGTTGTCCAAACAGTTGATCGCGGTGGCCCTGGCAGACGGTGTCCTGCCCCAGTTTGCGCGGTGTAGCCGCATTCAGCCGGCAGCGCAGGTGGGCAACCATCGCTTTGACTTCCGCCTGGGTGAGGGATTGGCGACATGCCTGGTGGAGGTCGAATCGACGGTTCAGCTTGGTACTGGAGTGCGGCTCTTCCCCGATGTACCGACCGGCCATGGGCAGCAGCAGATCGCGCTGCTGACGACGCTGGCCCGGAATGGACAGCGCGCGGCGATTATTTTTGTAGTGCAGGGCAGCAGCAACAAAGCGTTTGCACCGGGCACCCATGGCGATCTGGGTTTTGGGCGAGCCCTGCGGCGGGCGATTGCTGCCGGGGTTGAAGTGTATGCCTACCGCTGTCCTGTGACCCCGGAAGGCATCAGCCTGGGTGAGCCGCTGCCGATCACTGGCGCACCGTACAATTAGTAGAACCCTGTTGCGTATTGTCCGGGTTTATGGGCATGGTTGTGACTAACGTATACCGATCAGTGACGACCAGTTATTGACAGGATTTACGCAGTTGATATGCAAACTGGACGTTTGATCAGATGGAAGCCGAATTTGCCTACGGTAGTGTGGTGCTTTTTGATGTTTTCATAACATGTTTGAACGCAGTGTAAGCATGTTGCAAAAAGATGGTTTCTTCCGCCCTGCAGGAGGAGACATGTCCTTCCGGGTTCGTGACCGCGTAACTCCTGTTATTGATCATAAAAACAATGCCTGCTGATAACCAGTCTCCTCCGGAACGGTTCGATACATTTGCCGGTCTCCCCGCAGCTCTGCTCTTTGCGGTGCTGCTGATTGGTGATTTTGCCCTGGCTGCGTTCACGACAACGATGCCGTCCGGTGAGCGCTGGGCGGCGCTGACGACCTTTACACTGCTGGCGCTGGCCTATCTGCTGCAGGGTCTTGCCGGGCTGTATGACGCGCTGGGCCGGATTGTGCGGCGCGATACACGCGCACTGGCAGCACTGGTGGCGCTGTTGCCCGCGCTCTACATCTCTTACAGCAGCGCGGTGGACGAGTTTGTCTGGCGTGGCCTGGCAACTGCCGTGATCTTTGTGGCTCTGCCAACCGTGGCGCTGCTCCGCGTGCGTGGAGTGCGTGACCCGACGCCGCTGGATTTTGTTGCCATCCTCTACCTCTGGGTTTCAATCGATCTGGGGCTTGTCCCGGAAGTGCCGCTGCCGCAGCAAGGCGGGCAGGTTGGCTTCTTCTTCCTGGGTACGGTGCCGCTGGTCTTGCTGTTGCTGGCGGCGCGCGGATGGTCCGGGTTGGGGTTTACCTGGTTTCTTACCTGGCGCGATCTGCTCCCGGCGCTGCTGGCGTCCGGAGTGCTGCTGCTGGTACTGATCCCGCTGGTGCCGGCGTTGGGTCTGCTGCAACCGGCAATGCGTTCCCTGCCGGCAACTACCCTGCTGAGTCAGGCGATCACACTCTATTTTCTGGTGGCGCTGCCGCAGGAGATTATCTTCCGAGGAGTGATCCAGAATGGCATCAAACGGGCGGCTGAGGCGGCGCTACGCCACGATACGGGCGGGTTGATTACGCGGATGCTGCGGCCGGTTCTGCGCCATCCGCGCACGCTCAGTCTGCTGTTGGCCGCGCTGATCTTCGGTGCGTTCTCCCTGAATGATGCGCCCACGCCGGAGCACGCCTTTTTGCCGGCTGCGCTGACCGGCCTGGGCTATGGCTGGGTCTACCAGCGCACGGGGAAGGTGACGGCTTCGGCGGTAACGCACCTGCTGGTGATCTGGGTCTGCCGCATCTTTTTTGGTGTGTAATGAACAAAAAAGCCGAAAAGACACAACCGCATACGCCGCCGGAACCCAACAATCGCCGTGAGCAGATTGGCTGGTACTTTTATGACTGGGCTAACTCGGCCTTTGCCACAACGGTGATTGCGGTCTTCCTGGGGCCATATCTGACATCCATTGCGGAGGCAGCCGCCGATGCGCAGGGCCGCATCTACCCGCTGGGTATTGCCGTTAACTTTGATGCCTTCTACCCCTTCCTGATCGCCCTGTCTGTGATTACCCAGGTGCTGGTGCTGCCCATCCTGGGGGCATTTGCCGACTATTCGCACCTCAAGAAGCAGTTGCTGGGTGTGTTTGCCTACATCGGCGCATTTGCCACGATGGGCATGTATTTTTTGCAAGGGACCAACTACCTGCTGGGGGGGCTGCTCTTTCTGGTTGCCAACCTGAGCTTTGGGGCGTCGATTGTATTTTACAATGCCTTCCTGCCCGAGATTGCCACGTCCGACCGGCGCGACGCGGTCTCGGCGCGGGGGTGGGCACTGGGCTACCTGGGTGGCGGCGTCTTGCTGGCGCTGAACCTGCTGCTCTATGCGCGCGCGGACGGCCTGGGCCTGACGGATGGGCAGGCCGCGCGGATCAGTCTGCTATCGGCGGGAGTTTGGTGGGCCATCTTCACATGCATTCCACTGGCGGCACTTCGGTCCCGGTACGCGGTAAAGCCGTTGCCGGCGGGTGAGCGCTACCTCTCCGCCGGCTTCCGGCAGTTGGGGCATACGCTGCGCGAGTTGCGGCTCTTTCCGCAGACGCTGCTCTTCCTGGTGGCCTATCTGCTCTACAACGACGGCATCCAGGCCGTGATTGCGCTGTCGGCGCAGTTTGGCGGGCAGGAGTTGGGCCTGCCACTCTCCTCGCTGACGGCATTGATCCTGATGGTACAATTTGTGGCCTTTTTTGGCGCGCTGGCATTTGGCTCAGTTGCCCGGCTGATCGGCTCCAAACAGACGATCATGGTGAGCCTGCTGATCTGGGCGGGAGCGCTGATCTATGCCTATGCCTGGCTGGAGACCGAAGGACAGTTTTTTGCGATGGGCGCGGTGATTGCGCTGGTGCTGGGCGGCACGCAGGCGCTGAGTCGCTCGGTCTTCTCGCTGATGATTCCGCGCGGGCATGAGGCCGAGTATTTCAGCCTGTATGAGATAAGTGAACGGGGCACAAGCTGGCTGGCCCCGCTGCTGTTCGGTCTGGCGCTCCAGTACACCGATAGCTACCGCATTGCCATCGTCTCGCTGATTGTTTTCTTCCTGCTGGGGCTGGTGTTGCTGGTCCGGGTGGATGTGCGCCGGGCAGCGCTGGCGGTGGGCAATGAACCTCCCGCGCCGCCACGCATTCGCGCACGAACACATGCGGCCGACCCGCCCGATTGATTTGATTATACATGCCCAAAATCATACGCGGTCTGTTCGGCAATCAGCGCCACCTCAGCGGGGGAAAGATCAAACAGGGCCGCAACACGCATGTTGAGGTCGGTTTCCAGGCGGGTCATCGCAGCGGTATGCTGCGCATGCATCTGTTGTCGGGTTGCCAGCCACTGCTCCCACTCGCCCCGGTAACGTGCCGGGATATCGTTGTCGAAGACGGCAACCAGTTCGGTACGCAATGTCATAAAGTCCAGTTCCCACCAGTGGTAGAGGCGTTCACTGAACTGCGCGCCGGGTGGCCCCAGATCTTTCAGGATGCGGCGGCGGGCATCGGTATGCAGTTGGTAGCGTGCGCCGGCCTCGGCGGAAAGCTGCTGCGCCAGCGTGCCAATGGCGGCACGTTCAGCGTCCGGCGCGGCGGGAATGGGCAGGCGTGCCGGCACCTCGGCTGTAAGCCGCTTGAGCGTGCCCGGCGGGGTAGCATTGCTTTCGCAGATCAGCCACCAGGCTACCCGGCTCGCCAGGATGCCGTGAAGGTAGGGCGTTGCCTGGGGCAGGCAGGCCGATGCGCCGTCGATCCGGGTAGGTGAGGCATCCCAGACGAACCGGGGGGATATGGCGCGCAACGGCCAGCAGATGCGCGGGGTAGCAAAGGCGGTTGTGTCG
>CAKZQX010000763.1 GCA_937141995.1 uncultured Chloroflexaceae bacterium
GCTACTTCCAGAAGTTGCGCCAGATCTTAATGTGGATCGGCGTCAACAATGGCGATATGGAGCATGGCGAACTGCGCTGCGATGCGAATGTGAGCATCCGTCCGGCAACCCAGCAGGAGTATGGCGTCAAGGTTGAGATTAAAAACATGAACTCGTTCCGCGCCGTCGAGCGCGCGCTGGCCTATGAGGTGGAGCGCCAGATCAAAGCGCTTCAGGCGGGCGAGCGAATTATTCAGGAGACCCGGGGCTGGAATGAAGCGTTGGGGAAAACGGTAGGGCAGCGTAGCAAGGAGTTTGCCCACGACTACCGCTACTTCCCGGAGCCGGACATTCCACCGCTGATGCTGGACGAAGAGTGGCTGGCGGCGCGCAAGGCCGAACTGCCCGAACTGCCCGACGCGCGGCGGGTGCGCTTCGAGACTGCGTATGGCCTGAGCACGCAGGATGCCGAACTGCTGACAAGCGAGCGGCCCATTGCGGACTACTACGAAGTGGCTGTAACCAAGGCGCAGGCCGTCAATGGCAGCGCCAAGGATGTTGCCAACTGGGTGGTGGGCGAACTCTTCCGCCTGCTGAACGAGAGCGGCGCACCAACCGATAGCATGGCGACGCGGCTACCTCCGCAGCATATCGCCGAGTTGCTCGATCTGCTGGCCAAGGGCAGTATCACCCGCACTGTCGCCAAGCAGGTCTTTGAGGAGAGCTTCCGCAGCGGGGGCAAACCGGCGCAGATCGTGGCGGACAAAGGACTGACGCAGATCAGTGACACGGATGCCTTGACGACTCTGGCGCGTGAGGTTATTGCGAAGAACCCCAAACCCGTAACCGAGTACCGCAACGGCAAGACCAGCGCTATTCAGTTCCTGGTGGGCCAGATCATGAAAGCCACACGCGGGCAGGCCAATCCGCAGACGGCCCGGTCGGTGCTGGAGACCGAGTTGCAAAATGACGGTGAAGCATAACGTCAGGGAAAAACAGACGCGTGGATAACAAAGAAACCGGTAGCCCATCGCCCGACAGTAACACCCCGGCTGAGTTGATTGCCGGTGGACGCGACAAGTTTTCCCTGAGCCAGGCACGTCTGCGCCAGCGGCAGCCGGAACTGGCGCTGCTCAGTCTGTTGGGCAGCCTGGAGGATGTCCTGCGCGCACATCTGCTGCTGCACCAGCAAACCGCCGCTACGGACTGGTTTAAGCTGCTGGAGACGCTCTGTGTTGACGCAGTTCAGCCCCTGTCGCGGGATGAAGTTGCCCGCCTCTACCGTATGCATCGCCTGCGCACGCGGATTGTGCGGGGCGAGTCGGTGACGCTGACGTATGATACACTTGTGCAGCATCAGCAGTTCGTGGCCGCGCTGCTGACGCGCTATGGCATCGTGGTGATTCCGCCGGAGAGTGTGCCGAATAGTTTGCTGCCGCAACGCTTCCCCAACCTTTCGGGAAGTAAACCGGCATTCTGGCGGCGCTACCGGGTCCACCTGGTCCCCAGTCTGATGATTGTCCTGATTTTCTTAATTGGCGCAACGGCAACCGTCTTTTTGCAGCAGGCTCGTTCAAACCAACCGGCAGCCGTGGTACTTCCAACGATGACCGCGAATGTGCAGATCTCGACCGCCGGCCCGGACCCGGCAGCGCCGCCGGACGTAGCACCAACGCCAACCGCCCCCCCGGTTGATGGCCTGGCCCCGGGGCGCACCGCATTTGTGCGACCCGATATCGGTGGTGGGTTGGCGCTACGGGCCGCGCCGAGCAGTAACCCCGATGTGCCGATTCAGACCTATCTGAGCGGTAACACGGCGGTGCGCGTGCTGGACGGCCCAATCGAGGCCGATGGCTATACCTGGTGGCAGGTCCGCACCGCCAATCAGGAGGGCTGGTGCGCCGGGGAGTTTCTGGAGGTACGATGACTCCGAAGTCCGTAAGCCGAAGTCCGTAGAAACACACTGGCAGCACCCGGCATACA
>CAKZQX010000764.1 GCA_937141995.1 uncultured Chloroflexaceae bacterium
AATACACCCAGGGTCATTGCGGCCGGGTCCGTCGGTGTTGCCGTGATCTCGGCAGTAGTGGGCGCATCCGACCCGGCAGCGGCAGCACGGCAACTGCGCGAACGGGTGTCTCTTCCGCGTAATTTTCAAATATAAGGACGCACTGCTGCGCGTCCGCAGCCCTTCCCCGCCAAAGATATGTAACAGGAGGCCGGTATGAGCATAGACAACAGCCGTATCGCGGAGATATTTACACAGGTGCATGCGCAAGCGCCCCTCATCCACCAGATAACTAATTTTGTGGTAATGAATGACACGGCCAATATCACCCTACACCTGGGGGCATCACCGGTGATGGCGCATGCCGCCGAAGAGGTTGAGGAGATGGTCAGCCTGGCCGGGGCGCTGGTGCTCAACATCGGCACGCTCACCCCGGACTGGATCGAAGCGATGCTGCGTGCCGGGCGCAAGGCTAATCAACTGGGCGTGCCGGTGGTGCTGGACCCGGTGGGCGCGGGCGCGACCAGCCTGCGCACCCGGTCGGGCCTGCGCCTGCTGGAAGAGTTGGATATATCGATTGTCCGGGGGAACGCCGGGGAGATCGGCGCGTTGAGCGGGTCGGGCGGCACCGTCCGGGGGGTCGATAGCGTCGAAGGCGTGCATGACCCCGAAGCCGTGGCCCAGATTGCCCGCGCCTGGGGCACGATTGTCGCCGTTACGGGCAAGCGCGACCTGCTCTCCGATGGGCGGCGCACGCTGGGCGTGGACAATGGGCATGCCTGGCTGGCAACGTTGACCGGCACCGGCTGTATGGCAACCACAACCATCGCCGCGTTTGCCGCCGTGGAGCCGGATCGCCTGCTGGCCGCAGCGGGCGGGCTGGCCGTCTATGGACTGGCAGCGGAACTGGCCGCGCCGGAAGCGCGTGGACCCGCTGGCTTCAAGGTGGCCTTTCTCGATCAGGTCTACAACCTGACGCCGGAGCAGATTACCTCCGGGGTGCGCGTTGTGGAACTCGCACCGCCAGCCGCCGGAGAATAAGCCATGCGTATTGCCGATATTGGCGAGTTTCCGCTGATCGAGCGACTGGGACAGATCATCGCCACTGAACGCCCCGATCTGCTGGTGGGCCTGGGAGATGATGTTGCGGTGCTGGCGCTGCCGGGTGATGAACTGCTGCTGGCAACCATTGATATCCAGATCGAGCGGGTACATTTTCTGCCCCATCTGATCACGCCGGAGCAACTGGGCGCGCGGGCACTGGCAATCAATCTGAGCGATATCGCCGCCATGGGCGGGCAGCCCTGGTTTGCCCTGGTCTCGCTGGCCCTGCCGGAGGCGACCGAAGTCGAGTGGTTGGAACAGCTCTACCGGGGCATGCGCGCCGCGGCCGACCGCTTTGGGGTTGCCGTGGTTGGCGGCAATATCTCCCGCGCTCGCTCAGAAATTGCCGTCGATGTAGCGCTGCTGGGGCGCATCCGGCGGGAGCAGTTGCTGACGCGGGCCGGGGCACAGCCGGGCGACCAAGTGCTGGTCACGGGGCATCTGGGGGAAGCCGCCGCCGGGCTGCAACTGGCACGCCACCCGGAGTTTGCGCCGGACCCGTCCGACCGGGATTTTCTCCTCGAGCGCTACCTCGCGCCAACACCACGCGTCCCCGAAGCTGCCCTGATCGCCGGGCAACAGCAGGCCACGGCCATGATCGATCTGAGCGACGGCCTGAGCAGTGATATTGGGCACATCTGTGAGCAGAGCCGCGTCGGGGTGCGCCTCTGGGAGGCGGAGTTGCCCATCCCGCCGGCCGTGCGGCAGGTCGCCGGCCGGCTCAACCAGCCGGCCTGGCAACTGGCGCTGGCCGGGGGCGATGATTACGAACTCTGCTTTACCGCGCCCGCCGCCGCCGCCGACGAACTGGCGGCCCGGGTTACGCGGGAGACCGGCACGCCAGTAACGGTCGTTGGCGAGATCTTACCGGCGGAGCACGGGCACCGCTTGCTGCTGGCTGATGGGCAAGAACTGCCGCTGGAAGCTGCCGGCTGGCAGCATTTTCGGCAGTAGAGGTTACGGGTTACGGGTTACAGGTTACGGGTTAACCCCTCCCTTTACACAAAATCTACCCGCGTCCGAAAAGGCGGCGGACTACGGGATACAGACTACGGGATACAGACTACGGACTACGGAGCAATGAAAGGAACACCAATGTCACTATCGCAGGAGTTGTGGCAGGCCAACCAGGATCTGGCTTCCGCCTGCCTGGATCATCCCTTCGTGCAGAATATCGCCGGCGGTGAACTGCCGCATGAGCGGTTCGCCTACTATGTGGGCCAGGATGCTTTCTTCCTGGAGGCGTTTGCGCGCGCCTACAGCATCGCCGCCGCCCGTGCTCCCGACTGGGAAGGCTTTCGCACTCTGCATACACTGGTGGGAGGCGTGCTCGATGAGTTGCAACTGCATGCGAAATACGCCGCCGCCTGGAAGGTGAACATGCGAACCGTCGAGCCGGGACCGGCCACCCGCCGCTACACCGACTTTCTGCTGGCGACCGCCTGGGGCCACGATACCGGCCTGACCACCGTTGCCATGCTGCCCTGCATGCGGCTGTATGCCTTCCTGGGGCAGGAACTGGCCCGCGACGGCCTCCCCGATCATGACTATGCCGACTGGATTCGCACCTACAGCGATCCGGCCATTATGGATCTGGCAAGTCAACTGGCACAGTTAGCCGACCGCTACGCCGGCGATACCCCGCTGGTGCGCTCAACCTACCGCTACGCCATGCTGTGCGAACGCGACTTCTTCCAGGCAGCCTGGGAACCCAAAAAACGAGGCTGAGAAAGAGATGGAATTATCTGGCCTGCTCCTGCTGGTTCTGACAACCGCTCTGTTTGCGTTTATCGGTATTCTCTACAGCCGCAACCGGCCGGTATCGCTTGAAGATTTCATTACCGCGCGGAACAGTGCCGGGTTTGGCGCGACCTTTGCCACCCTGGTGGCTTCTGGTATGGGCGCATGGATTCTCTTCGCGCCCGCCGAAGCCGCCATCACGGGCGGTATCACGGCGCTGATCGGCTATGCCCTCAGCAGCGCCTGCGCCCTGTTTATCTATGCCTGGCTGGGGCAGCGCTTGCGGAAAGTAATGCCCGCCGGTCACTCCATCGCCGAGTATGTCTTTTACCGCTTTGGTGCCGGTATGTCCCTGCTGGCGCTGCTCATAACCGCATTTTATATGAGCGTGTTTTTAACCGCCGAGTTGACCGGCATTGCGCTGGCGGTGCAGATGGCATTCGGCATTGCGCCGGGGATCACCGCTGCCGTGATTGGGGTTGGTACCCTGGCCTATACCGCTGTCGGTGGTCTGCGGGCGTCGATCTTTACCGACAGAATCCAGAACTGGCTGATCCTGCCGCTGCTGGCGCTGGTCTTTCTCGGCAGCCTCTTCTTTCTCGGGGGCATTCAGCCGGTCGCCGGACGGATCACGCAGCACGCGCCACAGTTGCTTAACCTGCGTTCGCCGGCGGGAATTGAGTATGGGGCGACCCTGCTGATCGCCATTGTCAGCGCGGAGTTGTTTAACCAGGCCAACTGGCAGCGGGTGTACGTCGCGCAAACCACTCGAACAATGCGCCGATCATTTTTGACCGCCGGCTTTACGGTTTTGCCGATTATTCTGGCCGTGGGCATGTTTGGTTTCTTCGCCGTGGGAACCGGCGCAGCGGACACGCCTTCCGTGGCGCTGATTGCCTTTATTATCGCGGCAACGCCGACCTGGATTCTACTGGTGACGATGGTCCTGGGGATCACGCTGGTGATGAGCAGTATGGATACCATGCTCAATGGGCTGGTCAGCCTCTTCACGGTCGATCTGGCGCGGCTGCGGCCTCAGCTTGAGCAACCGCGCCTCCTGCGCCATGCCCGCTGGTTGACCGTGCTGCCGGCAGTGCTGGCGATGCTGGTTGCGACCCAGGGATACAGTGTGCTCTACCTCTTCCTGGTGGCAGATCTGGTCTGTGCCGCAGCAGTCTTTCCAACCTACTATGGTCTCTTCGCACGCCGCTTTTCCGGGACGGCGGCCATGCTTGCCACGCTTGTCGGCATTATCGCGGGCGCGTTCTACTTCCCCGATCCGAGCTTCAGCCGGGGTAATCTCTTTCAGAGTTTTTTGATCGCCTTTACCGTTCCGGCGCTGCTCTCGCTGCTGCTGGGGCAATTACGCCTGGGCGAACGGTTCGATTTTCAGCGCCTCAAGGAGCGCGTGGTTGCGCTCGGCGAGTGATGCGCTGGACGATACAGGAGCAAGAACTATGCAAACCAATACACGCCATGTGGCATATGCCGTGGTTCTGGTAGCGCTTGGCGTCGCGCTGGCGCCCTTCACTTCGCTCCCGATTGGCATTGCCCGGGTCAACCCGACCCAGCACTTTGTCAACATTGTTGCGGCGGTGCTGTTGGGGCCATGGTGGGCGGTCGGCATCGCCGCAATTATCAGCGTTATTCGGAATGCGCTGGGCGTTGGGACGGTGCTGGCCTTTCCCGGCAGTATGATCGGCGCGTTCCTGGCCGGGTATCTCTATCGCTACACGCGCAATCTCTACCTGGGCGCGCTGGGCGAGATTGTCGGCACCGGCATCATTGCCGCGCTGGTCAGCGCGCTGCTGATTGCACCGGTCTTTATGCAGCAGGAGACGGCCATCGCCGCGCTGGTCGCCTCATTCCTGGGCAGTACCATTCTGGGGACGGTGCTTGGCATCCTGGCGCTGCGTCTGCTTGAGCGCACCGGCTTTGTGCAACTGCGACCTGAGTCAGCGAGTACCTGACCAATGCTTGCTATTCGTCACCTGACGTTTGCCTATGCCGGGGCAGAGTCGCGCCCGGTGCTGGCCGATATCTCGCTGGATATTGCGCCGGGAGAGTATGTGTTGCTCTGCGGCGCCGGCGGATCGGGCAAATCAACGCTCTGCCGCACCTTCAATGGCCTGATTCCGTATTTTCATGAAGGCACCATGCAAGGAGAAGTCCAGGTCGCCGGGAGGGATACCCGCACGCATTCGGTGGGCGATCTCTTTGCGTATGTCGGCCTGGTCTTCCAGAATCCGGCGGCGCAGCTTTTCAACAGCACGGTCGAGCGCGAACTGGCCTTTGGCCTGGAAAGCCTGGGCCTGCCGCGTGCCGAAATCCGGCGGCGCGTGGCGGAAAGCGCCGAACTGGTCGGTATCACCGATCTACTGTCGCGCCCGCCCGGTCAACTCTCCGGCGGTGAGCAACATCTGGTCATCATTGCCGGCATGCTGGCGCTGCATCCCCGGTTGCTGGTCCTGGATGAGCCTTTCGCCAACCTCGATCCGGCGAATGTGCGGCGCATCCTGACAGCCCTGCGCGCGATCAATCAGCGCGGCACCGCGATTGTGCTGACCGAGCACCGGCTGCACTACGCGCTGGCCGAGGTCAATCGCCTGGTTGTGCTGCACCAGGGTCGCATTGTGCAGGATGGCCCACCGCGTGCGGTGCTGCGGGAGGATCTTACCGCCTACGGCCTGAATCTGCCGCTCGTGGTGCGCATTGCGCAGCACCTGGGGCTGCCGGAGATCCCGCTCACGGTAGACGAGTTGATGACGACGCTGGGGGAGGCAGCAATCCCGCCCGAACTGCTGCCCCAACGACCGGATGTGGCCGTGAAACCGGGTGCGCCGGTTGCGCAGTTCGAGCAGGTCAGCTTTGCGGTCGGTGGCCGGAATATCCTGCGCGACATTAATCTGGACGTTTACGCCGGTGAGTGCCTGGCAATTGTTGGCGCAAACGGCGCGGGCAAGACCAGCCTGATCCGGCATCTGAATGGTCTGCACCGGCCTACGCAGGGGCGCGTGCTGGTGCTCGGTCAGGCGACCCGGCGGGCGCGGGTATCGCAGTTGGCGCGACAGGTTGGACTGGCTTTCCAGAATGCGAACGACCAGTTCTTCAAATTCCAGGTGTGGGACGAGATCGGCGCGGGAGCGCGGGCACTCGGACGCTACGACGAAGCCTGGCTGCACGAACTGGCGGCGCTGTTCCGCCTGGAGCCGCTCCTGACGCGGCCACCCTACCGCCTGAGCGAGGGCGAGAAGAAGCGGGTGGCCTTCGCCGCGGCATTGGCAGCACGTCCGGACATCCTGATCCTGGACGAGCCAACCGCCGGTCAGGATGGGCACTTCCGCCGGACGCTGGGCGATCTCCTGCACCAGTTGCGGCTGCGCGGGCAGACGATCCTGCTGGTGACGCACGATCTCGACTTTGCGGAGCAGCACGCGAGTCGCTGGCTGCTGCTGGCGGCGGGCGAAGTGCCGGCAACCGGGCATCCCTGGGAAGTTATGGCCGATAGTGCGGCGCTGGCGCGGGCACATCTGGAGCCCACCCAGGCATTTCACCTGCACGCCGCGCTGTCCGCATACGCCGCGCAGCACGAGGTTTGATACCAATGTGCCGGCAAACCAGCAATCAACGGGAATGGGCGCAACGGGCGCAACGGCGGCACCCCGGGTATCATCTCGGCGTCCTCTGTGTGCTCTGTGGCGATGATAACAAATTGATATGAGGTTTGCGGATGTTCGCATTAGATCCGCGCACAAAGCTGGTTCTGACCCTGCTCTATGCCACACTGCTGGTGCTGTCGGTGCAACCGGCCTGGCTGCTGGCCGAGTTGGGGGTGCTGTTGCTACTGATTCTGGCACTTCGTGTGGGATGGCGCTACTTGCGCTGGCTGCGCCTGGTCGGGGCCATGACGCTTTTCTGGTTTGCCATCGCCTGGTGGTCATTTGACCTGGCAACCGCCGCGCTGACCAGCCTGCGCCTGCTCAGTCTGACCTCGGTCTTCTTTCTCTTCTTCCAGACCACCACGCCGGAAGATCTGGGCAATGCGCTAGTCAAGACGGGTCTGCCCTACGCCTTTGCATTTGTCCTCAGCAGTTCGCTCCAGTTTGTGCCGGTGATCAGCCGCAAAGCGCAGAACATCATTGATGCGCAGCGTGCGCGGGGCATCCCGCTGGAGCCGGGGTGGGCAGCGGTACGCCACTATCCGGCACTGCTGGCTCCGCTGCTGATCCAGTCCTTTCAGTTGGCCGACGAACTGGCCGAAGCACTGGAGGCACGCGGCTTTGCCCGCCCGGGGCGCACCTTCTGGCGGGACTACCGCATGCGGTTCCACGACTGGCTGGTCCTGGCCGGGGCCGCACTGATCCTGACCGCAGCAATCCTGCTGCGCTGAGTGAGTCTGACATTTGAACAATTCTGGAGAATAAACTCATGAAGAAAGTATTGACAATCGCCGGTTCTGACTCCGGCGGCGGCGCGGGGATACAGGCCGATCTGAAAACGTTTGCCGCGCGTGGCGTCTACGGCACCAGCGCCCTGACCGCCATCACATCGCAGAACACACTGGGGGTGCAGGGCGTGTTTACCCTGCCCGCCGAACAGGTCGCGCAGCAGATCGACGCGGTGATGAGTGATATCGGCGCGGACGCCTGGAAGACCGGCATGCTCGCCAATGCCGCCATTATTCGGACCGTGGCCGAACGAGCGCGGCACTACGGCGTGCAACGGCTGGTGGTAGACCCGGTGATGGTGGCGAAGGGGGGCGACCCACTGCTCCAACCGGAAGCACGCGACGCCCTGATCGCCGAACTACTGCCGCTGGCCTATGTGATCACGCCCAACCATCACGAGGCCCAGGTGTTGACCGGGCAGGAGATCCGCACCGTGGCTGATGCGCAGGCGGCGGCGGTGACGATCCATCGCATGGGTGCGCACAATGTGGTGGTCAAGGGGGGCCATCTGCCCGCAGCCGAAGATGCTGTGGATGTGTTTTATGCTGGGCAGGAGTGTGGAACGCTGCATGCGCCGCGCCACGCGACCCGTAACACCCACGGCACCGGCTGCACCTTCGCCTCGGCCATCGCCGCCGAGCTGGCGCAGGGCTACCCCATACGGGAAGCCGTCCAGCGCGCCAAGATTTACCTGACCGCGGCCCTGCGCGCCGCCGACGCTATGCAGATCGGGCAGGGACATGGACCGCTGAACCACTTCCTGGGGCAGACCGTCGCGCTACCGGATGCATCTGACATCTGACGAATAGGGAGCGGATTGCATAGGGGCGAAAGAGGTTTCGCCCCTACTGGGACTGATTTGCTGTTCGCAGTTGTTCCACTTCAGCCAGGATCTGCGCCAGCTCCTCCTGGGCAATTCGCATGCGCTCAATCTCCACAATCATCTCCCGATGCCGGCGGACCAGCCAGGCCATGATATCGTCGGCCACCTGCTGCCCCAGCCGCACCGCGCTGTCGAAGAAGTCATAGTTCACGCCGCGGTGCGGATCGTACACTTCGCCGAGTAAGAACTCGGCCAGGCGTTGATCGCGCCGGCAGTGCTGGTCGCGCACATAGATAAAACAGGGGCGGCCCAGCTTGCGCGCGTGGCGATACTCCTGCACCGTCACCTCGCCATATTTGCGCCAGAAGAGCCCGACATAAATATCGGCAATCTCCGTTTCACGCAGTGATGTCTCGATCACGCTCTCCGGGCGCGCGCCCGCCCGGGCCTCGTGAATCCAGGCATCGATCCCCCGCTCAATCAAATTCCGGGCGACAAACTCACGCACATCGTACAACTCAAGCATATCCGAGCTGATAAACACCTTGAGTTTATCACCAATCGGCGCAGTGGAAAAAGAGCGGGCCGTGAGTCCCTGCGACAGCCATTCGATGCGGGCCTGAATGCCTTCCATATGCTCACTACTACCAGGCCGTTCAATCATGTTGCGCATCCTCTGGTCGAGCTGATAATGGGTTGCATCTGTTTGTTTCGATGGATCGGCTTCATTGTCGGCATGCAACCGGTTCATATGCTTCGTGGTATCCGCTTGCGCGCTGCACGGGCACCTACTCACGGCCATGCCGGTTATTTCTGTCGGATTGTCCGAGTGATGGAAGGGCGCAGCGCATTCATAGACAAAAGATTGTGGTAAAAAACTGTGCATTGGTTTTGATGAAAAGATGTCATAATGTATTGCGTATGATTGGCATGTGTACTACCGGCCACTGGTTCGGTATACAACGCGAAAAAGCAGCAAAACCTTCTGATAATACAACGAGAGCATTGCCCAAAATTCGCAATACCGTTGCAGCAATTTTAAGACATTTTCAACAATTGAATTACGCTAAACCGGTCTGCGCCAGAGTGCAACAGCGCGCTGTGGTATACTACGGGCATTATCCTGTTGCCGGTCGTGAAAGGGAACGCGTTGTGCAAGTTGCTGAGAATGTGTATCAGGTTGCGCCGGATGTCTACTGCGTCCGGCTTGCGCTGCCCTTTGCGCTGAGTAGCGTTAACGGCTACCTGCTGCGCGGGGATGCCGGCTGGACTATTCTCGATACCGGTCTGCACTGGCCGGAAGGCGCTGCGGGCTGGCATGCGGCATTTGCAGCGCTGAACATCAGGCCGGCCAATATCCAGCAGATTGTGCTGACCCATTTTCACCCGGACCACTACGGTATGGCCGGCTGGTTACAGCAGTGGGGCCAGTCTGCGGGAACGGGATATACCCCACCCGTCCGGATGGCACCGCGCGAGGCCGAGTTGGCCCGGATGGTCTGGGATCTCCCCGAAGATCAGCCGGAGCCGATGACCGCCTTCTTCCTGGCGTGGGGCGTACCGGAAGATCTCACCCTGGAGATGTCGCGGGGCGTGGCTCACCTCCGCCGGATGACGCAGCCGCATCCCACCCTTACCCATCTGGAGCCGGGGACGACGCTGCCCATCGGCAACCGCCAGTTTCTTGCTATCCAGACGCCGGGGCATAGTGATGGACATCTGGCGTTTTATGACGCGGAGGATCGCCTGCTGCTGTGTGGCGATCATCTGCTGATGAAAATCACGCCGCACGTCGGCACCTGGCCCGAGAGTGAGCCGGACCCGCTGGGTCGCTACCTGGCCTCGCTGCGCCAACTGGCGCGTTTGGATGTGCGCCTGGCGTTGCCCGGTCATGGCGCGTTTATTCTCGATTGGCGCGGGCGGCTGGCCGAACTTGAAGCGCATCATGCCGTGCGACTGGCGCATATGCTGAAAGCGGCTGGTTCGGGTGCGACCGCATTTGAGGTCTGCGCCCGGGTATTTGACTTCAGCCGGCTGACCCCGCATGAGATCCGCTTTGCTATTGCCGAAACCATATCCCACCTGGAGTTACTGGTCTACCGGGAGCAGTTGCAACGTGACAGCAGCGGGCTTACACCGCGCTATGTGACCGTGTGAGATGAGATCTGGAAATGGTGACAAGGAGAAAATAGTGTCTGAATCAATGCATGTAATTGTGTGTACATTTGATGCATCCGCGGCAAGTGCCGGGCAGATCCGGCATGCCCTGGAAGTCTGGGACCGGCAGACCAGCATGGTGCGCCTGAAGAATATTGCCGTCGTGCAGAAGAATGCCGACGGCCGGATTACTCTGCGCGAGAAACAGGACATTCACCGGGAGTTGAGCGATGTTGCCGGGGTGCTCAGCGGTAGTGTGGCCTGGCTGGTCTATGCCATTGCTGGCGCATTTGGCCCCGAAGCCGGCCAGATGGCGCAGTCCCAGACGCGGCAGCGGGTGGCTGATCTGCTGGGGGATACGGGCTTCCCCGACGCGGCCCTGGAGGAGATCGGCATGGCGCTCGACGCGGGTAGCTTTGCGCTGATCACCCTGGTTACGCCGGAGGAGCAGCCGCTGGTGGTCGCGGAACTGGAGCATCTGGGCGGCAAGATTACGCAGCACCTGGTCCGGCCTGCTGTGCTGGAAGACCTGGCCCGGCATGGGTCCGGCCAGAACGAATAAAGTCCCCCCTGGCGCACAACCTGAACGCCAGGGGGAAGGACAACGATTATGCGATCTGCCGCACGCGAATCTTCGAGTCACGGCTGGCCGAAGCCAGCGTCTGCCCGGCCGGATTGAAGGCGACGCTCATCACGCCGCTCAGATGCTCGGCAAAAGTGTGTAGCAGTGTGCCGTCTTGCACCCGCCAGAGCCGCACCGTCTTGTCTTCGCTGCCGGATGCCAGGGTGTGACCGTCGGGGTGAAACGCCACGCTATGCACAAAATTTGTATGTCCTTCCAGGGTATGCAGCAGCCGACCATCGCGCATGCGCCACATCAGAATGGAAGGACTACCGCCACCCGCGGCCAGCCACTGCCCATCGGGACTGAAGGCCACGCTCAGGACAAAGTTGGCATAGCCTTCGAGCGTACGGATCAGCAGGCCGTCGGCGACCCGCCACAGGCGAACCGCGCCATCGTAGCAGCCCGCCGCCAGCATTGACCCGTCGGGACTGAAGGCGATACTATGGACAAAGCCGGAGGTCAGGACGCTCTCCTTCGTCAGACGACCATGGCTGTCCACCCGCCAGAGACAGATCACGCCGCCCCAGCCGCCGGAAGCCAGCATTGACCCGTCGGGACTAAAGGCCACAGACTCAGCGTGTGAAGACCAGGCATCTTGTTTTGCCGCCAGGCTACCCTGGTTGACCCACCACAGACAAATGCGCTCATCGTCACTGCCGGAAGCCAGCAATTGCCCGTCGGGGCTGAACATAGTACTGCGTACATTCCCGCTATGCTGCTCAAGCGAGTAAACCAGACTCTCATCATTCATCTGCCACAACCCGATGGTGTGGTCTTCGCCTCCCGCCGCAATGATCTGACCATCAGGACTGAAGGCAATCGTCAGCACAGGGGTGCCCGTTGAGATGGTGTGCAGTAGCGTGCCAACCGGTGGCGTGGTTGGTGGCACCGACATACTGAGTTGCGCTAGGGGCGGGCTGGTACGGTTGCCGACGGTCGTTGCCCCGGATGTGATTGAACCATGCAGCGCCGCCGCGACAATGCCGGAGATTTGCGGCAATACAGGTGCTATGGCTGCTCCACTGCTATTACCGTTTGTTGCATGCCGATACGGCTGGCTGTCACCTTTAACGCTGCGTACCACCTCCCGCATGGCCGCCGCACTTGCGGGACGCTCGTCAATATTCAGGGCCAGTGCGCTCTGGAGCATGCTCGTCACCGCGTCCGGGATCTGGGGGTTAAATTCACAGGCAGGACGGAGCGGATCAGCATTCTCGTTGAGCAGGGCCGCAGCGCGTGTCAGGGCATCGGGGGGACGTACACCGGTGAGCAGGTGATACAGCGTTGCCCCGAGCGCGTAGAGATCGCTGCGGGGATCGGGCTGTGACCCACGAATCTGTTCAAGCGGAGCATAGTCTGGCGTGAAACCGCCAATGTTAATGCTGCTGCCGGCGGTTACGGTTTCCATACGCGACAGTGCCCCTTTTGCCAGGCCAAAGTCCAGCAGAATAATATTGCCGCGCTCGGTTAACTTTAGATTTTGTGGCTTGATGTCCTGATGCATAATCGGCGGTGATTGTGTATGCAAGTAGATCAGCGCATCGAGCAACTGATCTGCCCAGCGCAACCCCCAGGTCAGCACATCGTCGGCGGGGAACTTCCCACCGTTGCGATTCAGCAAACCGGCCAGGTCGTCACCGGGGATAAATTCCATCACCAGGAATTGCCCGCTCTCTTCGGCAAAATGATCACTGACCTTGGGCAGCGTGGGGTGGCGCAGGCGCGCCAGGAGTTGGGCCTCACGCTCAAAGGCCTTGCGCATATTTTTATCGGTCAATAATGTTTGCTTCAGAGCCACAGTGCAATCCAGGCGGGTATCGGTGGCTTGATAGACCGCGCCCATGCCGCCTTTGCCGATTGGACGTAGTATAAGATAGCGATTTTGTAAAAGCGTATTCGAGGCTAGCATAACATTTCTCTCATCTACAACGTATTGGTTCGCCGTAACCGTATGTATGACTGTCATCTGAAGCGGTCAGTAGTATGACACAGGCTAATATCTTGCCTACTTCCGGCCTGTTCTTCGCTATTTATTATACACCTTCATCATTACCAGAGATGTAACCAGCACAACTCACGCAGACCATGCTGTCGCCGGTACGGCTGCTTTTCGACTGAGCAAACATCCGGTTTGAACACCTTTCAGGTTCAGGCTTTTTATGATAAGGACGCGCTGCTGCACGTCCGCAGCCCGCCGATGCAGGAAATGCTGCGCTCTAACTCAACGGGACGGCGCAAGCATGGCCTGCGCACTCCATAAACGTGAATGAACCAGCGGTATCTTGAGCGGGTTTGAACAGCCACCGCGCAGGTCGTGTAACCGTGAGGTGATGAATTTTGAAAAAACAGCCCGGATATACCATCCGGGAATCCCGGCTTTCGCCGGGACCGGCTGAAGCCGGGACCTCCCGATCAGTGATGTCCGGATTAAAAATTCAACGCTTCTTACCTGGCGAGGTTATGGCCGCAAAAACACCGCCGCCCCAGGTGGTATACCCGGGGCGGCGGTGTTGCGTCGTCTACACTATCTTCCTTGACTGCATTATAGCATGCCGGCCCTGGTCTGTAGGTTCAGTTTGAGTAATCGGTTAGTAACTGACCATGAAACAGCACGCCTGCGTGAGCTGTCTCACGCAGGCGTGCTGTACATTCGACCGTTTATCAACCGTTTATCAATCGGGAAGCTGCATGAATATGCAGGTTAACTTCCCGACGGCGCAGCGGTCGGCGTGGGCGGCTGCGGCGTTGGTATCGCCGATACCCCTTGTTCCGCAATGATGCTCATAGCCTGGTCAATTGGGATATGAACAAACCCACCCGGCTCATCAACCCAGCCGTAGCTGCTTAAAAGTTCCTGCTCGCCGGCCTCGAGCTGTCGCCACTCGTTCAGGTTCCCCGTGCTGACGCGGGGGAGAACCGGCTCGGTGGGCAGATTACCCAGCACCAGCACAAACACGCTGAACAGGACAAAGGCAACGAGTGCCCCGGTCAACATAACGACGGCTGAGGGTCCACTTCGGCTATTTTTCATGATGCTTAATGCCTCCTCAAAGTCGTCAAGACGACAAAGTTGGGATCATTCACCGGCAGCATCGGTCGGCGCTTCAGCAATGTAAGGAAGAGCGCCATCCAGATTCCGCCAATGCCCAGCGGTGCCGCAATGTTCAGCCAGTTAAATCCGCTAATGGTTTCCGCGAAGAATGGCTCAATCATCCAGTAGAGATCCACTACGCGAATAAGGATCAGGAAGAGCGCAATCCAGACGAGCGTGCTGACACTCCGCTTCAGGCGGCGCGAAAGCAGGATAAAGAATGGCACAAAGAAGTGGAAGAGCATTAATATCCAGACCACCACCTGCCATCCGCCCGAACTGCGGGTGATGTAGTAGGGAACTTCCTCGGCCAGGTCGCCGGACCACTGGATGATGTACTGGCTGAAGGACATATAGGCCCAGAGGATCACGAACCCAAACATCAGCTTGCCGATGTCGTGGATATACTTGGGCGTAATTACCTCCGAGAGCGGCTCCCGGTTCGAGAGCAGCGCCAGCATCACGATCATCAGCGCCAGCGTCGACAGCCCCTGACTGACCATGAAGATGACCCCGTAGATCGACGAGAACCAGTGGGCATTCAGCGACATTACCCAGTCCACCGAGGCGAAGGTCATGGTCAACACATACAGGACAATGCCGGAGCCGCTCAACCAGCGCATCCGCGCTGCCAGGGCCGGGTTATCCGTGCGATCCTGATCGAGCGAGAATTTGCTGATCAAGACGGCCCAGACGATCCAGACAAAGAAGTAGATGCCGGCCCGAATTGCGAAGAATTGCGGATTGAGATAGGGCACCTTCTCCTGGATGATGGCATCGCCCGCAACATAGGATGGGTCGGCCCACTTATAGAGATACTGCCCGCTTGCCATGTCGCCAAAGACGGTGAGCAGGATCGGGATAAAGAACAGCGCCATCAACGGCATGGTCATCGCCGCCGACTCCAGAATGCGCCGGAGAATTAACCCCCACCCACCACCGGCCAGGTGATGGATCATCATCAGCGCCAGGCTGCCGAGCGCGAACCCGAGCACATACATGTAGCCAAACAGGTAGGCATGGTAGAACTGCTTCAGGTCGATGGACGCGCCCAGCGCACAGAGCGCCAGCCCGACCAGCCCGACGCCCAGCGCCGTGACCTGGATGACATTGAGCGAAATACTCTTGACTCTCTGGTTCAGGTTCATTGCTCCGCCCCCTGCTGATTCTCAGGTGTTGCCTCAGGTGTATCCTGGCCTTCGGGCATTGGTGTTGCCCCGGACATATCCTGGCCTTCGGGCATCGGTGTTGCCTCGGACGGCTGGCTCTGCAGCTCCTGCTGCATGTCGGCCGGCACAGCATCGAGCGTCGCATGCTGGCTCAGTTGCAGTGCGCGGATGTAGGCAATAATTGCCCAGCGATCCTCGGGCGCAATCTTATGCGCATAGGGATACATGTAGCGGTAGCCATTGGTAATGACATCATAGAAATGTCCTACCGGCGTGGTGCGCAGTCGATCCGAGTGGAAGTTTGCCGGCGGAACGCCACCCCGCCGCCAGACCATGCCGTTGCCATACCCCGCCAGACCGTGGCACGGCACACAGTTAATGTTGTAGACCTCCTGGCCCCGCGCCAGGGTTTCTTCCGTCACCGGGATCGGAATCTCAGTTCCGACCGCGCCATCCCGCATACCCGTCATGAAGTATTCATCGTATAGCACTTCATCAACAGCAACCGTGTTATCAACCGGCTTGCGGGCAGACCGGCCATCCTCGAAGAAGGTGCTGGCCTCCAGCGGCTCATACTTGGGCTGGTCGTACATATCCCGGTGACACCCCGTGATAAAGATGAGCAGCAGGAGCGGAATCCAGCCGGTACGCAGCACCTGCATCAACTGCGGGGATCGGTGTCGGTTTCGATTTCTCAATTGCATAACGACCCCCTTATGGCTCAACCTCGACCACGCGCTGTGGTCCCAGGCTTTGCAAAAACTGACGTGTCCGGTTGGGATCAAACTTGGGATCTGAAGCCTCGATACACAGGAAAAAGCGATCCTGTGAAGCCCGCTCAAATCCTGGAACATTGAAGACCGGGTGATAGGGCATGGGCAGGCCATTCAGCGCAATCATACTGATCACGGCGGAGAAGGCCGCCAGCAAGATCCCGGACTCAAAGGTAATCGGAATAAACGAAGGCCACCCGGTAATGTTGGGGGGCCGACCACCCACATTCAGTGGGTAGTCGATGGTCATCGCAATCATCTGGAGGATGAAGCCGCTGAGTGCCCCGGTTACGCCCCCGATCAGGACGAAGAGGGGCACGCCCGTGTTATGCGGGCTGACGTACTCCATGACCTCCTCAACCGGGAAGGGAGTATAGGCATCCATGTCCATAAACCCTTCCTCATGCGCGCGATGTGTCGCTTTAACAATGGCCTCGGCGTTATCAAATTCTGCCATCAGGCCATATAGAGAAGGCGTCGCCATAGTGTCACACCTCGATGCTTTCCAGGTAGTCGAACTAATCGGCTGCCGATGTTGCTGCCGCTTGCTGGAGCTTATGTTCTTTCTCGTCTTCCTCAAACTTGAGCAGACTCATCTCAAAGATGTTGATCATCGGCAAGAAGCGGATGAACAGGAAGAAGAGCGAGAAGAAGAGCCCGAACGATCCAATATAGAGTGACCAGTCCCAGAATGTCGGAATGTAGAGATCCCAGGACGAGGGCAGGAAGTCACGATGCAGACTGGTGATAACAATCACAAAGCGTTCCAGCCACATACCGACGTTAAAGATGATTGATAGGACGAACAGGACCGGCAGGTTCTGTCGGAAGAACTTGATCCAGAGTAACTGCGTCAAGAGCCCGTTGATCAGGATCAGGGCCCAGTAGTAGGGCGCGTACGGACCGATCATCCGATTCAGGACCATGTACTGTTCAAACTCATTGGCGCTGTACCAGCCAAAGAAGACTTCCATGAGGTAGCCATAGAAGACTATCGAGCCGGTGACGAGCATAACCTTCGCCATGTTGTCAAAATGCTTCATGGTGAAGAAGTTTTGTAACCCGTACCAGCGCCGGAGCGGGATCATCAGCGTGACGACCATCGCAAAACCGGAGAAGACAGCGCCGGCCACAAAGTAGGGCGGGAAGACCGTGACATGCCATCCCGGTACCTGGGCGACAGCAAAGTCAAGGCTAACGATACTATGGACCGAAACCACCAGCGGTGTTGACAGACCGGCCAGCAGCAGGTACGCCATCTCGTAGCGATGCCAGTGGCGCGATGAACTGCGCCATCCCAGCGACAGGAAGCTAAAGATCACCCGACGGATGCCGGTTGAGCGGTCCCGAATAATCGCAAAGTCCGGGATCAGACCGATCAGCCAGAACAGCAGCGACACCGTTCCGTAGGTCGAGATAGCGAACACGTCCCAGGCCAGCGGGCTGCGGAACTGCGGCCACATCCCCATCGTGTTGGGATAGGGGATCAGCCAGTAGAACAGCCAGGGACGGCCCAGATGGAGGATCGGGTACATACCGGCACAGGCGACCGCGAAGAGGGTCATTGCCTCAGCCATACGGTTGATTGAGTTACGCCATTTCTGTTGGAAGAGCAACAGAATCGCTGAGATCAGCGTTCCGGCGTGACCAATACCGATCCACCAGACGAAGTTGATAATCGCAAAGCCCCACGCCACCGGGATGTTCAATCCCCAGATGCCTGTACCTCGGGCGAAAAGCCAGATAATCGAGATCAGGTACATCATCAGCAGGACGAAGGCAATTGCGAAGCCGACAATCCAGCCCCGGGGCGTCTTGGACAGGTCGGTCAGGGGGATACCGCTGATCTTGTCGGTTATCCCGCTGTAGGTTTGCCCTGGCCCTATGATGGCTTCGGATGATTGAAGTCGTTCGTCTCGTTGCATCACACTACTCCGTCCCATGCCCATCTGCGGGCGCTACTTCTTCAGGCGTGGTGCCGTGATCTTCTTCAGGCGCAGGGCCATGGTCTTCAACCGGTACCAGCGGTGCGAGTGTTGGGTGCGGGTTCCGTACGTTCGCCAACCAGGTTGTGCGCGGTTGGATGTTGAGTTCTTCGAGCATAATGTAGTTCAGCGGTTCGGCCTTCAGTTTGCGCACCTGGCTTTCGGGATCATTCAGGTTGCCGAAGACAATCGCGCGGGTCGGGCAGGCGGCCTGGCAGGCGGTCTGCACTTCACCATCGTTGATCTCCCGTTCCTCGACATTGGCCTGGATGCGCGCCGCAACAATCCGCTGGATGCAGTAGGTACACTTCTCCATTACGCCCCGGTTGCGCACCGTCACGTCGGGATTGCGCATCAGCTTCAGGCTCTCTGTTTGCCGGTCGGTGTACTGTAGGAAGTTAAAGCGCCGGACTTTGTACGGGCAGTTGTTGGAGCAGTACCGCGTGCCGACGCAGCGGTTGTAGACCATGTTGTTGATGCCCTCGTCGTCGTGAACCGTGGCAGCCACCGGGCAAACCACCTCGCAGGGGGCTTTCTCGCAGTGAACACACATCATCGGCTGGAAGTGAACCGTGGGATTATCCGGATCGCCCGTGTAGTAGCGATCAATCCGCAGCCAGTGCATTTCCCGCGCTTTGAGCACCTGCTCCTTGCCGACGACCGGAATATTGTTCTCGGCCTGGCATGCAATCGTACAGGCGTTACAGCCGATACAGGCCGTCAGATCGACCACCATACCCCAGGCACGCGGCCCGCCATACTCGTAGTCGGGATAGATTGAATGATATTCATGGCCGTGGGGCATAAATGGCGGATGCTCCGGATCTTCGCGGAGTGATGCCAGCGTGCCCGACACAACCAGTTCCCGTCCGGCCATCGTGGCATGGTCCTGCGTACAGGCCAGGGCATAGCTCTCGCCTGTGGGCCGGAGTTCTCCGTAGGTAAACCAGGGTGCATCGGTTGTCCGAATGCTGTAGGCATTGAAGCCCACTCCGCTCGACACGCGTCCGGTGAAGGCCCGGCCATGCCCCAGGTAGACCGTTACCGCATTATCAGGGTGCCCTTCCAGGATCCAGACCGGTGCGCGGACGCTGGTGCCGCCGGCGCGTACCTCGACCACATCGTTCGGATTCAGACCGAGCGTTTCCGCCGTGCGCAGGCCGACGAGTGCGGCATTGTCCCAGGTCAGCTTCGTCAATGGATCGGGCAGTTCCTGGAGCCAGCCGTTGTTGGCAAAGCGACCATCCCAGATCGTCGGGTCGGGCTGGAACATAATCTCGATCTGGCCCTCCGGCGGCGCGGTCATTTCGCCGGCAAAACCACCCTGGAGTGAAACCGACTTCACCGTTGCGCCCGTCCCGGCGACGATACCCGCACGCAGCGCCCGGTTCCAGAAGGTCTCGAAATCGCCCTCGGCCAGGTTCTGGTTCTGCCAGTAGCTCCGCGCACTGTCGTAGCCGGACACCCCC
>CAKZQX010000765.1 GCA_937141995.1 uncultured Chloroflexaceae bacterium
GACCAGGTAAACACCTGTTCCTCAACCAGATTGCTGCTGCCCTGACATGCAACGCAGGTCTGTCGGCCATAACCCCGGCATTCCGGGCAAGGCTGCGTGATCGACTCCTCGCCGGAGCCGCCATCGGGGTTACGAACGCGGCGCATCTTTTCCACCGTGCCTTTTGCCTCACAGGTCGGGCAGACTACCCGGCCGACGCCCTGGCACTTCGGGCAGGTCAGCACCCGTGTTGAGTTGGGTAGCACCATCTCCTGCGGCGGGACCGGCGTGAAAGGGGGCATGTCGGGCACAGCCGTGTCCCACAGATCAGGCATGGGCAGTGTGGCGGAACGCTCATTCTCCTGCTGTGGTTGGCGGCGCGGTTCGGGCGGGGTACGTGTTTCGTAGAGTGTGCGCAACTCGTAAAAATAGATGTTGTAGCTGACAATCTGATCCGGCTGGAGCAGTTGCCCCAGGGCCGTGCGCCGAAACCGGCCGTCGCGGCTCCAGCGGTTGAGTATGCGGCGCAGAACATTGGCCCGGTGCAGGTCATCGGCGCGCTTGCGGCTACGGGCAACAAAGTCCGGATCGAGCATCTCCCCCAGTACCGTCTCGAGCGGATTCTCCAGCCACTCGGCGGCAGGTGCCCAGCGCGACTCCTCCATGTCGTCGGTAGCAAGATCGATCTGGGTGCGCAGCGACTGGCGCAGTGCAGTAGCGGCGGCTGTGGCATTGGGAAAACGTATAGCAGGCTCAAGCGCCAGCATGCGTCCGACAACATGATCAACCTGCTCCAACGCCGGGTTGTGCGCAACCAGTGAGGGGCGTTCCAACTCCGGTGGAGGCGGCAGTTCGCCGCTGAACATATGGTAGAGTACCGCGCCCAGGCCATAAATATCCAGCGCGGCGGTAGCGTCGTCCTGGTCAAGGCGTTGTTCCGGCGCAGAGTAGGGGGTAAGATAGTCGGCCTCGTCAATACTGCTCAAGTCGGGGGTATCGGGGCCGGCGGCCAGGCTCAGGTTGGTCAGGTAGGCCACACCCTGCGGTGTCACCAGGATGTTGGCCGGCTGCACATCCCGGTGAATGACATTGTTCTCATGTAGGTAATCAAGCACCGTGGCAATCTGCGTGGTGATGCGCAGCGCCGGCAGTGGCTCAACCGGCCCCTCCTCCAGCAGCGCTTCGAGGGAACGTGCATTCAGCATCGGTGTCACCAGGTAGTCACCGAAGTGATCATCATGGCCGGCATCGATGACCGGGAGCAGGTTGGGATGGCTCAGGCGCGCGGCGAGGCGGGCCGCCAGTTGAAACCGGCTGACCGAGATCCAGTCGGTGCGGCGCAGGATATGGATATGCACCGGGCGATCCAACCCCAGATGCGTCGCGCTGTAGATCGTCGCAAGTTCGCCCTGGCCGATGCGCTCGTGCAACTTATAGTTGCGCAGCTCATCGCCAACGCTTCGCGCCGTCCGGGAGTGGGTAGCACGCGTTTGCGTTCTGGATGCGGACATGGCGGGTGATCCCTACTCAGGTTGCTGGTATAATACGCACAAGTATACCACAGAGCCACCCCGCCCGACACGGACGGGTAACAGTCAATTGTAGAACAAGTGGGTGATTCCGGCAAGGGCCATTTCAGGCAGTTAGGGCTCCGTCAATGTCAGTGATAGTGACCAGCGTGCTGAGGGAGTCGGCAGCAGGACGGGAGCGTGAAACCGTCGGAAGGCGGCACGATGTGTATAGTTCGGGACGTTGACGGAGCCCTATCAGGTGACCACATCATATCAGGAGAATACGTACCGAGGAACAGAAATTCATAGGGATAGGAGCCCCCGGCATCAGCATGTATCGGTGGGGTATATCGGTTAGTGTGAACCTAAATCTCGGACGCGCGGCATATCATTTACGCCTACCCCTCGCGCGTGGACAGCGTAAAATAGAACGTCGAGCCTTGATCCGGCTGCGACTCGACCCAGATGTGGCCCCGGTGACGCTCGACGATCTTCTTGCAGATTGCCAGACCAATGCCCGTACCGGGATAGCTGCCCCGGCCATGCAGCCGCTGGAAGATCTCGAAGATGCGGTTGACATACTCCGGATCGATGCCAATTCCGTTATCGCGGATTGCGAAGAGCCACTCCTGCTCCCGGCGTTCGGCCGAGATGTGAACGCGCAGCGGATCCTCCCGCCGGAACTTGATGGCATTCCCCACCAGGTTCTGGAGTAGTTGCCCAATCTGCAATCCATCGGCATACAGCGTCGGCAGCGGATCACGGGTAATCGTGGCGCCACTCTCCTCAATCGCCACCTTCAGATTGGTCAGTGTCTGATCAGCCAGCGCCTCAAAATCGGTGGGGGTAAACTCGCGGCCGCGGGCATCCCCACGGGAACATTCCAA
>CAKZQX010000766.1 GCA_937141995.1 uncultured Chloroflexaceae bacterium
GCAACATTTGAAGCGTTCCTGCAAGCCTACCCGGATGCACCTGCTATGTACTCGTATGTCCGCTATCTTAAGCGCTATCTCGCAGTCTTTCCACAGTCAGCGTTGTGCGTCGTGCTCTACAACGAAATATACCAACAGCCTGTTCAGGTACTCGAAGAGGTTTTTGGCTTTCTTGCTATTGCAACTAACTTTCGACCCTCAACGCTCCAAAAGCGCGTAAACGAGCGCAGCCTGATCCGTTCCACAATTCTGCGCAATATCATCAGCGATACTTCAGGCATGCTGAACTCCTCAACGGCAACCCGGCGGCTTAAAAATGTACTGGTGCAGGAAGGTGTTTTACATATGGTAGAGCGTATACAGACATGGAATCGACGACCAGATGACATCCCCTCAATTCACCCCGACACTCGCACCCGATTGCTAGCACACTATGCTGAAGACAATCATAAACTCAGCGTATTGCTTGGACGAGATTTAAGTCATTGGAACCAGTAATGTTTAGACAAGCTCTCTCGCTGTTACAACAATGCTGGCGCAATCCCTGGATCAACGGGGTAGTGCGGTTGAGTGTAACGGTCAGCCTCCTGGTGCTGGTGGTTTCCCAGGTGAACATGAAAAATGTAATAACATCGCTGCAACTGGTCGGTCCAGGTACCCTGGCTTTACTTGCTCTGACACGGATTGGTATTCTCTATCTGCAATCACTCCAGACAGCATTAGGTATTAAGCCGCTTGGTCTCCGTGTTAATCTGGGTACTACATTCCGGGCCTACCTGGGATCAATGTTTTATAATCTGGTGCTGCCTGCCAGTGCGGTGGGGGGCATCATCTGGTATAAGATAGGCAAGCCAGGCGATAAGCTCATTGAAGCGGGATTACTGCTCTTTTTCTTTCGATTGCTGCAAATGCTGCTCCTGTTTAGCATCGGTCTGGTGGGGGTGTGGCTTGATCCAGGATTGCGCCAATCAAATCTTGGATTGTTGGTAAGCATACTACTGGTGCTGGGTCTGATATTAAGTTTACCCTTTGTTTCAAGTCGTATAACTCAGAGCATACAGCATTTGGTCAAACCACTCTTGCGTCTCCCGATTCCAGTTCTGTTACGGACACAGGCACAGCGTATCTGGCAAGCGTTTCGGTTGTTTCAACAGTTACCCCACTTTACCCCACTGTGGGTAATCGGGATATCATTACTGATACATACTATAGGTATCTGGCGGATTGGATTAGCGGCCCAGACAGTCGGTGTTCAACAACCCATTCTGGTGCTTGCATGGACTTATATCTTGACGTACATGATAAGCCTAATACCAATCTCAATAGCAGGACTGGGTGTACGTGATGTGTCCCTCGTACTGCTACTCAGCCGTTATGGTGTATCCGAATCCCAGGCACTTGGCATGTCGCTGCTGCTATTTAGTTCGATCGTTATAATTGGATTGCTCGGTGGGTTGGTTGAGGCCTGGGAATTCTGGCGCCATTCACGTCGTCCATTGATTGAGTCGAATAACTCATCGCACAGTCACTCGGATAGTATCGCTGAGGGATAGATAGACTTGCCCAACGCTTTTGTATAGAGCGAGAAAAGAGTATGATACCAGACAAAGTCGATTATCTCCGCTATGCATGGCACCTGATCAATGGCTTTCGAGTACAGGTCGAGCAGAAGTCTCACCAGATCCGCCGACAGGATATTTCGCCCTATCTTGACCTAGACCAACCACTCAAGGTGCTTGACCTGGCAAATGGTCGCCTGCGTCCTCAGTCACTTCTCTTAGCGCAGGAGGGACACCGGGTCTACGGCATTGATCTGGTGAACCGACCAACTCGATCGCTCACAGACCAGGCGTATAGTGTAGCCCGATGGCTCTATAGACAGCGCCTGGGGCCATGGCCACTCAATAACCAGTCACCCGCACTGCTCTATGGCAATGTGAACCATTTGCCGTTTGGAACACACACGTTTGATCTGATTACATCTATTGCGGCATTTGAGCATTTTCTGGATGTCCCGATGTGTGTGGCTGAGTTGGCGCGAGTGCTGCGGCCCGGTGGAGTCGTGTGGGTAGGGATTCACCTATTCACCGCGCTGTCGGGCGGGCACAATACTCGCCTCATAGAGTTCCCGCTACGTCATCTGCCGACAGGGGCCGAACCATGGGATCATCTACGGCAGCGTAAGTTGCCCTTTCATGTGCCGCTTAATGAATGGAGGATTGACCAGTACCTGGAAACTTTCGACCGCCATTTCAACATTATCAAACATTACTGTCGTGCTCGTGAAGGTTTAGAATTCTTAACACCAGATATTCAATCCGAACTTGCGGACTATCATCCTGATGAATTAACTTGTCGTTCCTATGTGATTGTGGCGCGTAGTCTTAAACATTGAAGAGAAATTCACGTCCGAATATCGGTTAAAGCATATCATCGCTTACTACCGAACAACCTTACACCAGTCGCTCAACAGTACTGACATTACAGTTAGTCATATAGCAAATAGAAGGGTAGTACCCCACTCATAGTGGTAGTGGTGAAATGTATGACTTTCTTATGCGGCAGCTATGTTAACCGTCACTCACTCTGGGGCACCAGACTTACAGATCATGTGCTTGTTCAGCCGCTTCCTAATTGCCATACGGACCATTGTTTGATTTACAATTGAGCTGAGGTTGCTATATGCAGTCCGGATCAAATGTCGTTTACACTATGGAACACTTATGAAATCCTTTGATTTTTCCAGAAAACATAAAATTATATGGTCTCTCAACCTCCGGGCATTCATTCCCCCTATTCTCATATTGCTTCTTTTTACTATGCTCATCTGGAACCTCGCCGCTCCCCCAATGTGGTGGGATGAGGGCTGGACCCTCTCGGTGGCACATGTCTGGGTGGAGCATGGTCATTACGGTCGTCTGCTTGATGGGCAACTCGCACCATCAGGGCTGAATGCAGCTTATACAGTCACGGCACCAATTGCACTGAGTTTCAAGTTGTTCGGCATAGGGATCTGGCAAGGACGACTATTTGGCGTACTATGTACCATTGGCGCACTACTGTTGATGTATTATCTGGCACGGCAGCTTTACAACCGGGCCATTGCTGTCGGAACACTGTTTGTGTTGTTGCTTATGCCCATGCATCCCCAGCTTCATCCAATCATTATGGGACGGCAGGTACTGGCCGAGATGCCAATGTTGCTCTATCTGCTCGCGGGATATACCCTGTTCCTGAGTGCGTTACGAAGATCCCTCTGGTTTCTGCCACTGGCGATGCTCTGCTGGGGTATCGCACAAGTTACCAAGGCGCAGGTGCCCCCCTTCTGGCTGGCCTCGCTGGTGGTTCCGCTGATCCTGACGTTGTTAAAACGGCGCTGGCGACTGGCCTGCGTGCTCGGTGTATCGCTGGTTGGATCATTGCTGGCTTCGCGCCTGCTGGTATGGGTATGGGAGCTATCCATGCAGAGACATACCTTACCCAAAGATGATATAGATGGTCTTTACTTTATCACAGCTTTCGTGCTGGTGCCCTTTAACCGGATCTATGCGCTGCAGATGACCCTAATTCTAGGCATTCCCACGCTGCTTGGGCTGGGATACGCTACATGGAAACTCCTCTGGCCCTATCTTAAAAGTCGTGGACAACCTGACACCGACATGGATCTGGATATCGTACGCCTGATGCTACTGGCACTGGCGGGAAGTTGGTTTGCCTGGTACTTGCTGCTCTCAGTGGGAGTGCCACGCTATCTCTTCCCAGCCACATTCATCGGTAGTATATTTGTGGCTACCTGGCTGTATGACTTGACTGACCAGGGTAGCATTGGCTTAATGATTCGGCGCATCTACGTAGCGTTCAAGCAAAGACAGACAGTATGGCGAGGTGTAATTAATATATTCATCATG
>CAKZQX010000767.1 GCA_937141995.1 uncultured Chloroflexaceae bacterium
TCATCAGAACGACGGCGTCGGCGTCCTGCGTTGCGGCCTCAATGCTGTCGGCGTCAATCGGCGTCGAGCGGCTGGCGCAGGAGTATCTCTCCTACTTCTCGTTGCAGGCAGTGCTGTGGGAAGAAGAGGCACTGACCGCAGACCGGACCTTCCAGGCCGGACTGACCCAGCCTGCCGACTGCGACATCGTGCTCGCACGCGGGATGGGCCGGGGCATGCATGCGAAGCTCCAGCGAACCGGTGTGCGGGCTGTACTTACGAAGATTGTGTTGATCGAGGAGGCGGTCGCCGCCTACCTGGCGGGCACGCTGGAAGAGCACCCGGAACTGGTGCATTAGCCGAAGTGACTCCGGAGGGCGGGAGCACGGCTCCCGCCCTGTTTGACGGAACCTCCTGACGTGGCTATACTGCATATGCATTCTGCTCAACATCATCCACAACAAACCGATAAACTATATCTGTCCGGCACCGCTATGGACGGTGTATTAATCACACGAGTTACGCGGTGGGCGTTTGGACCACGAACACCACGACATGCGCGAACACCGCGAAACGGCCAATACTGCCATACATCAGGCGATCCCGGGTTTGGTGGCGGATATCGCCTCCGGCATGGCAGACGATTTGATCTTTTCCCACAAAATGCAAAATTTTTGTGGGAAAGATCAAAAAGTACCATGCTGCCGCAGGCGAATCGGGCTTCCATCGGGGCAACCGTCCGGGTTGAATGCCCACCGCGTAACTTTTGTTAATAACGAGTAACTACTATGCGCCAACCGCTCCACCTGCAACTGAAGCAACTTGCCGGCGACCGCCGGGCACGGCGCGGCATGCGTATGCTGATACGCTTTGCCTGGCTCGGCTTATCCGTCTGGTGTATTGCCCTGGGGGGACATCTGCTGTTTGACTGGGCGATCCACCTGGAACTGCTGGTGCTGCTCATCCTCGGCTGCGTCGCTCTCGGCACGCTGCTGCTTTTACGGCGGCCACTCTCGCCCCACGAGGCCGCGCAACGGCTTGACCAGCGCTTTCGTCTGAATAACCAGCTTGCTACCGCGCTCGAAGTAGATGCCCAGGGCCGGCAGGAGGGTGTCGCTGCCTACCTGCTCGCGCAGTCGCAGCAAACGATGAACCGGGTCCAGCGCTATGTCACCCGAAATCAACGCTTCCCCTGGTCCGATCTGACGACCCTGGTCGGGTTGCTGATCCTGGGGGTGGGCCTGCTGCTGATGGTTGGTCTGGGTCTGCCCAATCTCCAACCGTCCGCCGAGCCGCTGCCAAACCTGGTGCCACCCGAACCTCCCGAAGAGTTCCCGCCCGAACCCTTTGAATCGCAGGACGAGTCCCAGACTGATGGCGGCGATGAGACCGGGTCGGAAGAGACGAACACCGGTAGCGAAGGTAGTGAAGAAGGCGCGGGCGACGGTGGTCAGGCCGCAGCTATGGCTGCCCTGGCCGATGCCCTGCGCGACCAGAGCGCGACGCGCCCGGCCGCCGATGCGCTTGACCAGGGTGATACGGATGCCGCCGCCCAGGAACTGCGCGAACTGGCCGACCAGGCGAACCAGCTCTCGCAGACGACGCGTAGTGATCTGGCTGAATCGCTCCGTGAAGCAGCCGACGAGGTTAGAAACGACAATCCGGTTCTGGCCGAGCAACTGCGCCAGAATGCCGATGATCTGGAACGGGGTGGGCAGAACGCGGCACAGGCGCTCGAAAATCTGGCGAGTCTGGCAGAACAACTGGGGGGAGCAGGGGCCACCGCCCAGGATCAGGGCCGGCAGAGCGCCCCTGGACCGGAAGACCAGCAGGGCCAGGGCCAGTCGGGACAGTCTGAGCAGGGCCAGAACCAGGGAGAGGGGCAGGGCGGCGGCGTAGGCAATGAACCATCGCTGCCCGGCGAACAACGCCCCTCGGAGCGCCTGGGGGTAGACGGCGTGCCGCTTGAGCTTGAAAGCGAAGGCGAGGGCGACAGCCCCACCGACGGTAACTCCGATGAACCGGTTTCCAGCGGCAGTGTCGGTAGTTTCCAGCCGGGACCGAGCAAACCCGATGATCGCACCGTGCAGACCGGGGAAGACCCGCTGCGCATACCACCGGATTTACGAGATGTGGTTCAAGAATATTTTTCACCGGAGGAGTAACCGGCGCAGCGACCCGCTGTTCGACGAGAACTTTCTGCGCCGCCTGGAGCGGATGAGCCTCCAGGCGCAACGCACCCTGCGTGGTCGTCCCGCGGGCGGGGAGCATCCCAGCCGCCGGCAACTCCCTACCAGCATCTTTAGCGATCATCGTCCCTACACCAGCGGCGACGATATGCGCTACATTGATTGGAATGCCTACGCCCGGCAGGGGCATGTGCTGGTCAAGGTCGGGGAAACTGAGCAGAACATCGAAGTCCACCTGCTGCTGGATGCCTCAAATAGTATGGCCTGGGGCCAGCCACCCAAGCTGCGTACGGCCCAGCAACTGGCGGGAGCATTAGGCTACCTCTCGCTGGCACACAATGACCGGCTGCGGATTGTGCCGTTCGGTGCAACAATGAGCGCTCCCTATGGTCCGGCGCAGGGCAAGATGCGCATGATTGAAATGATGCGCTACATCGAAACGATTACGTTGCAAGAGCAGACCGATCTGCGTAGCGTGCTGCGACAATACTCGCATTACCAGCGGGGCGGGCTCATGGTGATCTGCTCTGATATGCTCTGGGCTGGAAGAAGGTCTGCGCGCGCTACCCCCACCGCGCTGGCAGGTGCTGGTGCTGCATCTGCTTGATCCGCGCGAACTGCGCCCGGAATTACAGGGACCGCTGGAGTTGGAAGACAGCGAGACCGGGCAGCGCCTGCAGATTACGCTCGACACCGAGGCCATCACCCATTACCGGCGGCGGATTGCTGCCTGGCAGCAGCATCTTGCGGCAACCTGCGGGCGGCGGGGCGCAACCTATGCCCAGATTCTGACGAACTGGCCCCTGGAGCGCAAAGTCGTGCCCTACCTGCGCATGCGGCAACTGCTCATGTGATGGAGACAACGATGCATCTCCGGTTGCTACGGGTTCTGCTTGCCACCAACTCCGCAACCCTGCGTGACCTCCTGGAGGGCCATTCCGATGCCGGCCAGGTTGTCGCTGTTGTAGCGCATGCCGGTGATGCCACCGAAGTCCAATCGCTGGCGCTGGCCTACACGCCCGATGCGATTATCCTCGATGCCACGCTCCCCGGCGCGCTTCCCGCCGCGCAGTCCCTGTTGCACCTGACGTTGCAGGGGAGCCGCCTGCTGGTCATTGCCAACGAGCATGACCCGGCCCGGTTGCTGGACTGGTTGCAGGTTGGCGCACGCGATATCCTGCTGCCACCGCTGACCAGTGACCAGCTTCTCGCCGCGCTGATCCGGGCCTGCGCTAATGACCGCCCGGCACATCACGCCGCCGAGCGCCCGGTTTCCCCGCGCATTCTGCTGGTCAGCAAGTCGGCGGATGCCGGCGTGCGGCTGGCGACCTTCTTACGCCGGCATCTCGATCTCCACGATGTAGACCAGGCCGAGAACGCTGGCGATGCGATCAAGCAGGCGGCCGCGCAGCACCACACCATCGCGCTGATCGATGCCGACCAGTTTGGGCGTAGCGCGTTTGATATCGCGGTCCAGGTACGCAGTTATGCACCGATGACCAGTGTGGTTCTGCTGGTGGCGCAGATTGACACGGATAAGTTGCGCCTGGCCGCCCAGAGCGGCGTGCGCGATATTCTGCTCAAGCCGCCCAACCTGGACAGTTTGAAGACAACCTTCGACCGGGCACGGGCTTTTGCACAAGCGCTACGCTGGTCCACAACCGGAACAACCACCACGCCGGAATTACCTCATAGCGATGAAGTCTCCGCTCCGGACGATACCGCTGCTGCGCCGGTAGCAACGGCACAGGCACCCGCCGTGATCATCTCGTCACGGGGCCGAATCCTTACGGTCTACAGCCCGGGTGGGGGCAACGGGAGCACCACACTGGCATGTGGGCTGGCGCTCCTCCTGCGGCGGCGCGATCTGCGGGTCGCCCTGCTCGACGCCGATCTGCAATTCGGCAATGCGGCTGCACTTCTGGGCGTTCCGGCCGGCGTCACCCTTGATCAGATCGCCGAGCGGATTACCCGGCTGCGCTGGCCGGAAGAGGAACTGGCCCACCATCCGAGTGGCCTGCATCTGCTACCCGCGCCCACCAGCATTGTTCAGGGCGCGTTGATCAACGCCGCCCTGCTCATTCGGGTGGTCCAGCGTCTGCGTGACTACTATGATCTGCTGGTGATTGACGCGCCCCACGCCCTGAACGATCACAGCGTGCGCCTGCTCAAACTTGCCGACCATGTGCTGGTGCCGGTGCGCACCTGGGCCACACAGCAGGGGCGGATCACCGCCCTGCGCGAGTTGCTGGAATGCAGCGGTTTTCATGCCGACCGGCTCCACCTGATCCAGAGCGGCTTTGGGCAGGAGCGCCACGGCGAAGCGGCCGCCGTGATCAATCTGGATGTGCTGGCGGCCCAACTCGCCGCTGGCGATGCCCCCGATCTCACCTCGCTGGAAGCACTCGCTGATCGACTGCTCGCAACATGCTAAACCGTGTACTCATCAGCGGCGGCCCGGAGTGCGCGAATATTGCCCCAGGGCGCAACCGTAGGTAACACACACCCGGTCGAGAGGCAGACGCGCCGCCCGCCGGTTTCGGTCACAGCCTGTCGTGCCAGTTCGCGGATGCCGGCGGGGTTGCCCTCCACCATATCGCGCTGGCTCAGACCACCCACCACCAGGCCCGGGAAACTGCGCGCGCCCTCGGCCAGCGACGGTCCCGTGTCACGGTCGTGCCAGTTGAGCGCATGAACCGGATAATCGCTGACCAGATCAAGGTAGGTATCCATCCCGTGCAGATGCAGCAGGTTAAAACTCCCCTCCCGCGCCGCCTCCAGGATACGCAGATCAAGCGGACGCAGCCTGGCGCGATACTCCTCCTGACTGATCAGCGCGGCGCGGGCATGCTGAGTAGCATAGAAGATCCCGTCCGCGCCGGCCTCCAGCACTGCGGCAATAAATGCCGTCGTCGTACTGGTAATCTGCTCCAGCGCAACCTGCAGTTGCTGCGGGTTGCGTCGCAGATGGACCAACTCCATTCCATTCCCCACCAGTTTGCGTGCCTGCGATAGCGGATTAAAAACGGTCTCGATAATAGGAACCTCCGGCCCGACCAGTTCCCGCAGACGGCGCACCGAGGTCAGTTGCCGGCCCATGGTGCCGGCATGCACATCCAGCGGCTCCAGGCGCTCCCAGTCCTCCGGGGTTGTCACACGCGGCGGGGTAATATAATCGCTGGTGCCTTCGGGATGGCCGTGGTAGGCTACCGTGCCGCCCCAATCAGCCACCGAGTAGTTACTGAGCGGTGTCAGCTTGATAAAATCCCAATCATACTGCTGCTGAAACGCGGCCGCCGTGCGCGCTAACTCCTCGGCGCTGGTATCGTCCACCGGAAAATGCCGCCAGAGCGCCACCGGCACCCGGTCTACCTCCGCGCCGGCAATAGCGGCCGCCAGGCGCTCGCGCTTGGTCATACTCATGAGAAAAACTCCTTTGCTTGGGAAACGCTCACCGCTCTGATGATAACATAAAGGCATCGGGATCGATCCATGGGATCAGAAAGGCATCCTGATGCCGGTTTGAAAAGAGACGGCCTGCCGGCGCTCATTTGACAGTTTCTTCAGGTCAAAAGCAGAGTGAATATGGTATACTGCCAGGGAATCTTGTGCGCCAACGTTGTCACACCATCCGTTAAAACCACCCGTGTGGGTCTGGTTTTGCCGGCATGTGCGGCAGACCCACTGCTCCGGCCCGGAAGAATCGCGCAAAGGATTGTAGACTGCATGCAGACGAATATTTCTGAAAAAAAACAGATTGTCAGCGTCCGTGAGCGTACCCTTGACATTCTCTACAAACTGGCAATCGGAGCGCGGTTTGTTCTCTGGTACATTATCCGCCCCACCAAGATGGGCGTACGTGTCCTGGTTATTCGTGGCGAAGAGATCCTGCTGGTACGGCATCGCAGCGGTAGCGAACCCTGGAGCATACCGGGTGGTGGCGTCAAGGCCCGCGAGTCGCTGGAAACCGCGGCCCGGCGGGAAGTGCTGGAGGAGGCGGGATGTCCGATACAGCTTGAGCGGCTCCACGGCATTTTTTACAATTTTTCGCAGGGCTATAACAACCATATTGCCGTGTTCGTCGGCAGACCGCTGGCCGACCTGCACCCGCCCGTCGGCAATCTGGAGATTGCCGAGGCGCGCTATGTTCCCCTGCATGCACTGATCGAGACAACCGACGTTGGCAGCCGCGGCCGCATTGCCGAATATCTGCGCGGCGAGACAGGCGTGACGGGAAAATGGGAGTGATCAGCGGTCGGCATCCGGTACACCGCTTACTGCTCGGGGAGGAGGGTTGCGGCCCACGCCGCATCGTCCGGGGGCAGTGGTGGCTGCGCCGGAACGCGATAGTCGATGCGCAAATCGTAGCGTGCGCGCTGGTAGGCCGTACGTAGCGCCTGCCCCATATCCAGCGGAACCACCGGGTCGGGCGGAAGCAGCGGCACCGGCAGCACCGGCAGCCGTTCGCGGACGCTGATCGGCCAGGCAGCACATTCGGGACGCTCCTGCGCCGCACTGACGATTGCCAGATAATCGGTGGTAGGTACGGTCTGTCCAAACGGCATACGTGGTCCCTCGCGCAGCAGATCAATCTCGATCAGGTGAACACTGCTCTGCAGAAACGAGTTACGCTTCTTGAGATAGTCCTGGCGACCATCGCCATAGCGCTTGTTCACTGGTGAGAGCAATTCAATCACCGTAACCAGTCGCATTGACTCGCGCTGCCGAATATAGATGGTGATCAGGCGGGTCGGCATCGGCATTGGCAGGGTCAGGCGGAGCGGAGCCGGGACAATCGCAATCTCCTCCTGAGAGCTTTGCAGAAATGATCGGGGAAGCTGACATCCCGTGGCACCTGTGCGATA
>CAKZQX010000768.1 GCA_937141995.1 uncultured Chloroflexaceae bacterium
ACCGGAGTTACGAACTGGGCTTCCGGTTAGCGCGCAGTTGCCTGACCGAGTGGTAGATGGAGTAGCAGCTTTTGACTGCACAAACAGGCACGTCGCCGGCATATCGTTATGCCGGCGCACCGTTTGCGCAGTCAAAAGCTGCTACTGGGCGAACAGATGGACGAGACCGCAGTTTCCTAGCGCGACATCTCGGTTGAGTCGTCCATTGGACGGATGGGCATATCTGCGTTGGCGCGGGCTTCGGCGTATTGTTCCAACACCAGGTAGACTCCGGGGGCGGCAGCGATCATGAGCATCAACAGAAGCCAGAGTAACCAGATCATTGTTGTTCTCCGTTGGTATAAAGTAGGACGGCGTTGCGCTCACTGCAATAAGTGTGCCAGAAATGTTGCCAGACCAGGAGCTTTTAGATTACGGACCGTTAACACTTACCCACTTGCCTGGAGGGGATCATACGCCCGCAGCTCCGCCGTGGACCGCATTGAGACAGAATAGAGCCCTGTAGTTGATTTGACTGCCGGGTGCAGCCGCCTGACGACTACCCTTAGTATACCAGCTTTTGACCCAAATGAATATACTAAACCAGCAGATAAATCTGGTAATTTGCTGAAATACCCATCGTGCTACCTTCAAGAGGTTCCGGCAGCACGATGGGTGTGGTACTACTGGCGTTGGAGCAACGCGCGCACGTCGGCACTCATTACTTCCGGCGGTGTGCCAAATGCATAGATCACCGCCAGGCGGCCCTCCTGATCAATGAGATAAGCGGCGGCACTATGATCAACCAGATAATCGGCGCTGGTTCCCTGCACCCGGCTCTTCTGATAGAAGAGCCCATAGTCGAATTGAATCCGGCGCAGCGTTTTCTCATCCCCCTGCAAGCCGATAAAGTCAGTATCGAACGCCCGCATGTAGTTGGCGATCTTCTCCGGCGTGTCCCGCTCCGGATCGACGCTGATGAAGACAAAGGCCACCTTGTCGGCATCCTCCCCCAGGTCGCGCTTGACCCGCACAAAGTCGGCCAGCGTGGTCGGGCAGACATCCGGGCAGAAGGTGTAACCAAAGTAGAGCAGCACCGGCCGGCCCTGCAGGTCGCTCAGGCTCAACGGGGTACCGGCAGCACTGGTCATGGTGAAATCGGTCAGTTCACGCGGCGGCTCAATCGGTGTGCCCTCGGCCGGCGATCCGGTTGCTGCCGCATCGGTTCCCGCTGAGGTTGTTCCGGTGCAACCCGTCAACAAGGCCACCAGGAGCAGCAACAGTACTGCCGGTAGCAATCGCCTTCCCGGTTGGGTATGTTTCATCGCGTGTTGCGTTCTATTCATTCTATCCTCCTCACCTGGCTGTCTCACTCAAGCGTCAACATATAGGCAACCAGGTCGTTAATTTGCGCGTCGGTCAGTAGCGTATCATAGGTGCGGGCCATAATGCCGGGCTGGTATCCCTCGACGATATAGTCATTCGGGGCCACTATCGACATGCGCAGATATTCCTCGGCAGATTGCCCCGGTACGCGTGTTCCGGCGACAGTGGCGATGCCATGCAGGTTGGGCCCGACAATCGGATCGGCTCCCGCTTCAATAACGTGGCAGGTTTCACAGGGCGGCGCATTTGGCACAAACTGCTGCGTTTGTTGAAATAGTTGCTCGCCAATGATTGGATTACCGACCGTGTTACTGCCGTTTGTGGTTGTGTTCGCCGGGGAGGAGGCATCCGGTGGGTTGTTGCATGCCGCCGGCAGCACCGGCAGCACTGCCAGAATAACCAGTCCGATCCACCAGCGATTGGCACGTTTCATTCTTGTAAATACCCTCTCCAGGTCCATTGATAAAGCATCGGTATTGTATCATAGCCATACTACTGGCCGTCTTCTTGCATTGTATCCATGTTCATGCCGGGAGCCACCTGGACGGGGGCCGCTACTGTGACTTCCCCGGCATTCGCAAATGTCAGCGTTAGATCAACCGTGTCACCCTCATTCAGGTCGCGCTGAAGACCGATCAACATAATGTGGAAGCTGCCCGGTCGGAGTTCCGTTTCACCGTTTGCCGGAACCTCGACCTGTTCAACGGGACGCATGCGCATCACATTCTCTTCCATAAGCACCGTGTGCAGTTCAACGACTTCGGCGGCATCGGTGGCGGCACTGACCAGTGCATCGCTAGTATCGCTGCCGTTGACGAGCGTCATGTAGGCGGCACTGGTGCTGCCACCGGCATGCTCCATCTCGCCCATATTATCGCTCATCGCGCCTTCGCCTGTGTCCGTGTCCATATCCGCACCCGCAGCCATTGCGCGTACCCAGGGTTCACGCACGGTGATACCGGCGGGATCTAAGCCGGTATTACGCTCGGTGGTGGTCTCGGCGGTGTCGCCGCCGCAGGCGGTCAACAGCACCAGCAAGAGTGTCACAATGAGACTGTATCCTGATGATCGTATGCGTTGCATAATTCTCCGCACCTCTTCTTATTCAACATGACATAATGCAGGAAAGATAGCCGGAGCAGGGGTGTCACCGCGGGCAACCATATGTATGCCATGCTGAAGCAACCGGCGCACAGCGACCAGGGCGCAGTGACAGAGAGCTACCGCCTATCAACGTATCGGGCTATCAGATGACAGCGTGGCGAGGTGGAGGTAGCGGTGGTGTGCTGGTGTGCTGCGACAGCAACAGGCGTGGTGCCGTCGGGTGCAGCAGGAGCAGCAGCAGCAAATGCGGCAGCAGGCGGGTATGCGCAGGTGCCAGTTCAAATATCATCCGCAGCAGCTCGGGTGCCGGCGGCGCAGGCGCATCAGCGGGACCGCCGGCATGCCCACAGATCACGAGCGCCTGACCCTCAATCGGAGGTACGGCTGTGCGCTGAAACAGGACCGCCGGGAGATGACAGTGAACGATGCAGGCCAGCGGATCGAGGAACAGGACCAGCACAACCAGGAGCGCCGGCGCCTGCCGCAGCCATGCTTGAAGCCGCAGCTCCGGCCGGTGCCACGCTGATTCGGTTCGTCCTGATTGCACCATAGCGATTACCTGTGAACTTGATCACAAACTTCTCATATATTCTACTACAATCCGGCGGTCTGGACAATAGCAGCAGTTGTTTGGAATAAGGTATGGTATAATATCGGCTGTCTCTCGTTTGGCTTCATTACAGCAGAATATGTTGTCATTGCAGATGCAACAGGTAATACTCTCCCAAAGCCCCGTCTATTATCAGCAGGCGGGGGAGGGTCCACCGCTGCTTCTGGTGCATGGATGGGGTGGATCGTCACGCAACTGGCAGCCCACATTTCAGTATCTCGCTGATACCCGCACGATGTATGCCCCTGATCTCCCCGGCTATGGTGAGTCACCGCCGCTGAATGATGTGCCGGATGCTGTGCGCATGGCGACACTCCTGATTGAGTTTGCCGATGCGCTGGGCCTGGAAAGATTTGATATTGTCGGGCACGCCTTCGGTGCGGGTCTGGGGGCGTATATCGCGGCCCACTGGCCTGCCCGTGTGCGGCGGTTGGTGCTAACCTGTTTCAGCACCTTCCGAAATGAACTGGAACGCCGCATGGTTGAGCAGGCGCACCGCCAGGTCAATATGTGGATGGCGCTCTGGCAGCCCTGGATGGTGCTCTGGGAACCCTGGATGGCGCTCTGGCAGCCCTGGATGGTGCGCCTGAACAGTCCCAGCAACCGGCCGGTCTATCGTGCTATGACCTCGCGCTTCTTCTATCAGGTTCCCGCCGATGAGACCTTGCTGCGCGAGGGCTTTGCCGACTTCCTGCGCATGGACCGCCGGACGGCGCTGGAGAGCGCTATCAGTTCCGGCAGTCCGGTGATTACTGCTGCCCTGGAACGGGTGCAGGCTTCCACGTTGCTCATCGGTGCGCGCCAGGATACCGTGATGCCGCCCTCCGGTGTGGAAATTGTCGCCCACCTGGTGCCGGATTGCCGCCCGGTCTGGATCGACCAGTGTGGGCATTTACCTATGATTGAGAAGGCTGACGAGTATCATCAGATTGTCCGTGCGTTCCTGACCAGTGATTTGACCGATACAGGTGAGTAGCGCTGCGCCGAACGGGATGTAACAAAATTTCGTGCCAATCGTCTGGCATAGGTAGAGACCTACAGCAATGCTTTGTGTGTCAAAGCGGCCAGGCGCTGCTGCTTGGATCGATTCTGCGGGGAATACTTCAGGTCGTACATGCGGCACCGCGAACGACAATTCTCCTGAGTGGTGTGGGAACACTGCTGCAAACGGCGCTCCTGGTGGCCTACTGGCGTGGGTGGGAGTATGCCCGCCACCGCATGGATGGTGTTGCTGGTCACGCTGCTGATTGCGCTGGGGCTCCGGGAGCCGTTGATTGCCCAGAGCCCTTCCTTCCTGCTCTTTCTGCCGCCGATTCCGACGCTGGTACTGGTGGGGTCGGTCTGGGTCATCGGCAGCGCGATTGCGATTTTGACCGCGCTCCTGGTGCGGGCCGGGGGCAGGGCGTCTATGCCTCTGTCGAAGATATCGTGATCTATGTTGTCTGCATGCTGAATAACACCCGGTTCGGGTATGTTAACTCGCTCTCAACAACGCTGACCGGCTACACCATCACGCACGATAAGCAACGCCGGAGCGAAATCGGCCGGCCCAATGGCCGGGAGCAGTGCGCCGCTGATGATGACTGCTACTCATCGCCCGGCTGTTTGGATTCGGTCACTTGTGCCGGACGTTGCGGATCGGGTTCGGGCAACCAGACGGATGCCATCAGCATAATGACCAGGAATACCCCGCCGGCAGCAAGAAAAATCCCGCGTAATCCGAATACGATTGCCAGGCCGGCCCCCACCAGCGGAGCCACCGCGCGCGCCGCCGAGGTCACGGAGCTGTCCAGTCCGTAGACATTTCCCTCCTCACCCGGTCGGGTATACTGCACCAGCAGCGCACTTAGGGTCGGAATCATACCGCCGACCGCCGCCCCGGTCACTGCCTGGAGCAGCAGGAGTTGCCAGGCCGCCGTCACCAGACTCTGTGGCAGATAACAGAGCACCGCTACCAGCGCGCTGCCAATCAGAATGCGTCGATGACTGAGCCGGTCGCCCATGCGCCCCAGGTAGACCGCGCCGGCCGTTCCGGTTGCGGAGTAGAGGCCCACAATCAGGCCGGTGGTTGTCGCCACATGCGCGCGCTGGTGCATCAACTGCTCAACAAACAGCGGTGCAATCGGCCAGACCATGCTTTGACCAAGCCAGAGCAGAAAGCTCAACCCGAAGGTTAACGCGGTTCCCGGCAGCACCAGGATATGCCGCCATCCCGCGAACAGGTTCAGGCGGACGCCGGGGGCTCTGTCCGGCGGGGTAAAGCCTTCGCGCACCCCCAGCAGCACCAGCACCCCGGCAATAAAGAGCAGTATGGCGGTGATCACAAAGGGCGCGCGGAACCCGAAGCTATCTGCCAGCACCCCGCCGAGAAGTGGCCCGGCGGCAATGCCGCTGCGAAAACCGACCTGCAGCATACCCATGGCGTACCCCAGGCGTTCGCGGGTTTAGGGGCGGACAGCACAGGTGTTTTGCATACAAAGGCGTGAGAAGATGACAG
>CAKZQX010000769.1 GCA_937141995.1 uncultured Chloroflexaceae bacterium
AAGAGCGCAAAACAGGTAGCGATAACCGCCGCCACCGCCGGCCAGCGTAGTGCGCGCAGCAGATGCCGAAGGTTGGAGTCCCGCCATCCCATCAGCGGCCCGGCAATCATCAAGGCAACTATCACAATTCCCAACGGCGGCGTCGTACGCTGGTAGAAACTGGGAGCCAGGCTAAACCGTCCATCCTCGAAGGCTTCCCCACCCATCGATGTACCGTCGTCAATCTCAAAGGTTGCACCCAGTGCATCCTGCAGGGTGTGCCCCACGCCCGGAATGGCCGAGATCACCGGCATCGAAGTCCCAACGCTAACCACCGCTGCCACCAGCACAACGGTCAACATCCCCAGTACAAAGAAACTGTCGCGGGAGAAGAACTTATCGCTCAACGCCTTTGTGGGAATATCACGCCAGCGCATCACCATCAAAACCGTGCTGACCCCGACCAGCAACAAGAGGAACCCGACCAGTGCGCCATACACTCCCTCCGCCACAAACGAGTGAACCGAGAAGTTCGCATAGACTCCACTGCGCGTGAGGAAGGTCGCGTACCAGACCATGAGGTAGACAAAGATCGCCAGCAGAAAGTTACTGCGCCGCAGGCCGCCATGGGTTCGCTGCACCAGCATGCCATGGAGCAGTGCCGTCAGCAGCAACCAGGGCACCAGGGAGGAGTTTTCAACCGGATCCCACCCCCAGTAACCGCCCCATCCGAGCGTCTCGTAGGCCCAGTAGCCCCCCAGCAGCAGCGCCAGTCCCAGAAACGCCCATGCCGCCAGTGTCCAGGGCAGTGCCCGCGTTACCCAGTTATCATAGTCACGCCGCAGCAACCCTCCCAGCGCAAAGGCAAACGGAACTGCCGCCAGTGCATACCCCACGAACAGAATCGGCGGATGGATAATCATCCAGAAGTTCTCGAGGGTAGGATTGAGCCCCCGTCCATCCGGCGGTGTCAGCGCTGCACCGGTTTCCGGATCAACTGTCGGCACAAAGGGGTTGAGGACGAGCATAAACCCGAGCATAGTCGCCAGGAGCAGCATCATTACCGTTAACACATACGGCTCAAAGTGCCGGGTGCCGCGTATAAGCAGCAGCGCCGCCACTGCCGTAAAGAGCGCCCAGATCGCAAAACTGCCGGGCTGTCCGGCCCAACTGGCCGCAATGGTGAAGAATGTCCCCAGGCTCAGCGAACTATAGTTGTTCACATAGGCAATATCGAAGCGATGTGCCAGGAACAATGAAACCAGCAGCACCCAGACCGTACAGATCGCGGCAAATGCACCATAGGCACCCGCCCGTCCATAGTCCAGGGCCATCTGCCGTCCGCGCGTCACCAGTGCATAGCTACCACTTGACAGCAAAGCAAGTGTGATGCCGGCAACGATTAGCATGGTACCGAAGAAATACATTAGCCCAACCCTTCTAGATAACTGTGTGTTGCCAGTGGTGCTACCCTAGAACGACGCACTGCTACCTGCCACTTCTTGATACTTCGAAGGACACTTCACTAGCAGACTCTCGGCCATAAATACCTTCTCGCCGGCATCGTACTGACCGACGGCGACAATACTGATAGCCTGCTCAAAGTTTGCCGGTCGGGGCTCGGCCGAGACGACCTTGACCTGCTCGCCATTCTCATCCTCAAGAATGAATGTCCAGCGCCCCTGTCCATCATACTCGCCCGTACTGCCTAAAAAGCCTGCAAGCTGCACACTACGACCGCTGCTTGTAGCTTCGCTGACACTATGCGTGTAAGAACGAAACGCGTCCTTGAAGCCAAACACGCCATAGATAATCGCAATCAGGATAATACCGACACCCGCGATGTGCAGCGGCTTCAAGTGAAAACCGCGCTTCTGGTTAAAAATTGTGTTTACAGCCATACCAGCTACACTCCTCACGCTTCGTGCAATTCTTCTGCCGGCCGCTCCACTGCCGCCGGTCGCTGCTGCACGCGCAGGGTCGCTGTCGGCTGCCGAACTTCCTCGCGTTCGGGTTGGCGATCCAGCCGGTGTCGTAACTCACGTGCCTGCGCGTCAATCCGCCAGAGATAAAAGAAGATGCCGATCCATACCGCCAGAGCCACGGCCATAGCGACATAAATTGCAATACCCGCTTCAAACATCATACCAGTGCCCCCTCTCGCCGCTCAAGATCCCACCGCACCCCAAGCAGATTCGTCCGCACCTGCAACATCCAGAGAAACAGCGCCGTAAAGCCCAGGTTCGACGCCAGGAAGGTAAAGAGCGTGCGCGGGTTGTCCATCAACCCGGTACCGGGAGCTTCAATATTCAGACGCACATTCCCGGTTGTTGTATCCACCTCTTCCAGGGCCAGTTGGAACCGCAACCCGGGAAAATTCGGTGACACGTCCGGCCGTCCCTGCGCCAGATCAAAGCTCGGCTCCAGCATTGAACTGCTGGTCAATCCCGGTTCGCTGACCTCAACCTGTGCCACCATGAGATCGCCCTGCCGGTCCAGACTGAGCAGTTCAATCTTCCGGTCGCCCAGCAGCCGAATCTGCCCTTCTGCCAGCACAACGCCATCGCACTTGCTTCCCGGCAGGAAAGCACAGTTGGGATGCAGGGTACTGTCGGCGGCCCGCGGTGCAATAAACATTAAGAATGGAACAGTAATAAAGGCAAACAGGGAGTAGACAGCACTAAGTTTGCGGCGGCGTTCCCCATGGTCAATCGCCGAACGCAGCGCAAACAGCGCGGCATAGATCAGGAGCAAAACAAAAATCGATGTCTGGCGCGGATCCCAGTTCCAGTAGATTCCCCACACCACCTGCGAAAAGATCGCGCCGGTTACAGTTGCCAGCACCGTAAACAGAAAGCCGCTCTCCGCTGCGGCAAGCGCACGATGATCATCGGCGGGACGGCCACGCCAGAGATATAACCCGCTAAAAATCGCCGAAACTGCAAAGGCAAGGACGCTCACCCAGGCGGTGGGCACATGCATAATGATAATCCGCCCGGCATCGCCAAGACCTTGATATTGGGGGACAACCAGAAACATCGCAACCACGACTCCAGCCATCCACACCCCCAGCAGCAGCTTCGTAATTTGGCTCATTTGCTGCGCCATAGGTCATCACCTTCCCGGCTCGTATTGGCATTGACTAGAATGATTCTGACACATCATACTACGCTTTTGCACCCAAAGCAATAGAAGTTGTACATCCTGCACCGTGCAGCATAAACAATGAGCAGGGGTAGCAGGCTTCAGAATGCGGTAGAAGCGCACTAGATCCGACAGGATCGGCCTGGTCGTGCCACTGGCGAAGTTGTCTTAACACAACTGGTTGATGTACGGAACAGCAACGAGCACGCAGGCACACCAGTGTGCTATTAAACTTTGTAAAAATTCCTGCCTATATTATAACGCATCAGGGAAGTGTTTAAAACCCATGTCGGTCACTTGCCACGCCCATAGCTTGCCTGATGGCAACCGGCGAAATACGCCCGCGGCTCAGGACTCCCACACCGTCCGAAAGAGGAAGAGCGATGCTACAAACGTAACCACGGCATAGGAGATGAGCGCCTGAAGAAACGATGCGCCATCGCCCCAGGAGGCTCCGGTCAGGGCCAGTGCCGTCCCCCGGATAACGAGGATCAGGGGCGGAATAAACAGAGGAAAAGCCAGTACCGCAAACAATGCACTTTTGAAGTTGGCTTTGGCGATAATTGCCGCCAGAATCGTCGTCGCCGTCGTCAGGCAGAGACTGCCCAGCGCCAGCAGCGTAACGAAGAGGCCGACATTGCCCACTTCAACGCCCACAAACATAATGAACAGCAGACTGGTAACGGTATCGAGCGCGGCCAGCAGAAGCAGATTAAACAGCAGTTTGCCTAGATAGATCGCGGTAGGCGGGGAAGCCAGCCGCAACGCCAGCGCCGTCCGGGTCTCTTCTTCCTGGACAAAGCTCCGCGAGAGGCCATTCAGCGCGGCAAAGAGGAGCGCGATCCAGAGGAGTGCCGCCTGCAACGGCTCAACATTTTGTTGCGTACCGAGGAACTGCGCCCCCAGGCTGACCGCCACCGCACTGCTTGCAGCAAACAGCAGCATTGCATTCAGGGCATAGCGTGTACGCAACTCACTGCGCAGGTCTTTGACAAAAACCGCCCAGGCTGCCGTCAGCAGTGCTTGCAGAGAAGGCGTCATCGCTCAGGCAGTATTCAATGTCAACACATAATCCCCGAAGCGGAGTTCACGAGGATCATTGGTGGCAATAATGCTCATTCCAACGGCGCGCTGCGCATCAACCACCTGCTCCACGACCGTCGCGCCCTGCGCATCAAGGGTAACAGTCGGCTCGTCGAGCAGCAGTACAGGGGGATGATGCAGCAAGGCATAGGCATAACGCAGCCGGTGGGTCATCCCGGAAGAGTAGCCGATCACCCGGTCATCGCCTCGGCCACTCAGGCCGATCCGCTCCAGCAGTTCATCAATTTGCATATCTGAGCAGTGCATTCCACGCACCTCAGCAAAGAAGTGCAAATTTTCCCGCGCGGTCAACTCCCGGTAGAGCATCAGATCAGGGGCGACCCATCCCAGCAGATGCCGCGCCTGCTCCGGCGCGTATGCCATACCATCGTGGCAATACTGGATAGTACCGCTGGTTGGCTGCTGCAACCCGCACAGCATACGCAGCAGCGTGCTCTTCCCGCTGCCGTTTGCACCACTAACGACCAGCGTCTCCCCTGGCCCCAGCGTGAGCGAAATGGCGCGTAGCACAACTCGCGAGCCATAGCCCGCAGTCACATTGCTGAGTTCGAGGCGCAACGCATTCACATCTACCAACTCTACCCACCCCGATTTCACAACACGAATGGTTGCGCTCATTCTACCACAACTATCCGGGGTGGATTACACACGCAACCGCGTAAAGCAGCTCACCCACAACTGGTGTGAGACACTTCACGCGGTTGCGTGTGACACACATAGGATATAGACAACAGCGGGAGGATCTGCGCGCTTTTGCGGATGGGGAGGCTACAAAATCGCCGCACGCTCACGGAGGGCCACTTTTGGGACCGTTGCCGGTGTCACCTGCTTAAGAAAGCGCAGGAGCACCTCGTTGAAAACTTCAGCCTCGTCGAGGAAGGGAAAATGGCGGCTACTGGGCATCAACACGACTTCAGCATAGGGAATCGAGTCAAACAGGTCAATCTGGTTGGGTCGAACAATATCATCGCGGCCACCATGAACAATCAACGCAGGAATACGCAGGCGCGTCAGTTCGGGCTGCAAATTCGTCCGCCACATCGAGCTAACTGCCCGGCTCAACGTAAGCGCACTGGACTTGACGCTATCGTCAATCACCTCATTCACCGCCGGGTCACTGGTTTCGCCCAGGAAAAAGCGGAACAGCGTACGCCGCAGCCAGGGCAACCGGGCAAAGCCACCGGCAAAAAAAGGCCGATCCGTTAACTTGAGCAACCAGGAGAGCGAATCGCCCACAATCGGCGCGCCTACTGTGGCAACACGTTGAATGCGATCGGGATAGTTGATCGCTGTTTTTATCGCCACCATACCGCCCATCGAGTGCCCGACCAGCATAACCCGGTCAATCCCCAGAGCGTCAAGAAAGCGGATCACCTGATCAGAATAATTTTGAATGCTTGCCTGTGTATTTTTTCGACGCGAATCGCCAAAGCCCCAGAAATCAAAAGAATACGTACGAAAATGCTCGGCAACAACTTCCATCGTTGGGAACCAGTAGCGCCAGCTTCCGAGCCAGCCATGCAAGAAGAGTACCGGACGACCACGCCCAAATACTTCATAATGAACTGCCTGATTTTCAATGACAACGATACTCATGGTAATCTCGCTTTAGATTAAACAAACGGGCACAAGCAAGGTAGCTTACTGCCGACACTAATGTACACCGTATCGAAAGGCCCGAAAACTACCATTTTCGCTTTCGCAGGATCAACTGATTGGGTACGATTTGGGTATGATAGCTATGTGCCAGCGACACTTCTGGCTTCAACCTATCTAAACCTTACCATGATCAAACGGAACTCACAGCACATTTCGCACACCCGGATGCAGAGACTCCGAAAGAGCAACTCACACCCTACGTGCCGCTGCTCCTCAAGATTGTGCAACTAAAGGCGGGCCAGGCTGTTCAGGTTACGCTACTGCTGGTGCGTGTATGTAGCGCCGAGATGTTGGTTTCGCGCTCATTGAGTGAGCGCCGCAGTCGCCACTGGAGTGTAGAAATATCGTTGGAGATAGCGTGCAGATGCTGCATCTCGCGTTCCAATTCTTCCAACAGCGCACTGGCGTGGGCACCGACAGCGAGGTTCGTGCGTTCCGTTGAGAGGGTACCGACCCGCTCCTGAATCGTTGACAGCAGGCTGAGCAGGTAAGCCCACGACTCATTATCTTGTTCCGTGCGCGCCCGGACAACACCATTCCGATGTTCATACCAATCCTGGAACTGTCCCTGTAACGTGTTAATTTGCGCTTCAATGTTCCGTAGGGCTTCCGGGTCAAACGCACCTCCGGTGGGTGGTACCGACAGTTCACCCCGCGTACTGCTTGCGACCAACTGCTCAAGCTGGTCCTGCAGACAAGAAATAGATGTGCTCAACTGGGTTTGCCGCAAGGTAACGGCTTCCTGTTCATTCAACATATCCAGAAGCATCTCGCGTAACCGGGCCGACTCGCTGGCTGTACGTACCGCCTGCTGCTGGAGCAGGTGGGGCACAAACCAGAGTAACAACACCAGCATCGCCAGAACAGTGATGCCAAGTGCAACTAATAATGCAGTCATATGTGCCTCCTCCTTATAGTGTTTTGATTATGACAGAAGGCACGAAGAAGATCAAAAGGTATGGATGACAGGTGGATTACACCGCCTTTCTATTGTACGCGTGACAAAAAAGAAGCACAACCGGCCAAAAGTCCTGTTGGATACTATACCGCATCGCTATGCATAATTACCGCACATGACCGCTGAATAACCCCGGCTTTCAGGTTGCGCATTTCAGAAAAATGAGTATACTAGTGCCTGTCGTGCCATGTCGCACGATTTTCTTCTATTCGCCATGTTGCGAGTTACGTGTGAGCCATTGTTCGCACCGCCAGGATGCGGTTATGTCCCGCCAGATCACGGTGGACCGTCACCTGTGACAGTGGGAACATGGTGTGAGCCAGGGCTGACACTGTCGTCGCCTGAGTCGCACCTATCTCCAGCAGTATGCTACCTCCCGGCGCTAACCATGTCGGGGCCGCCGCAAGTAAGCGCCGATACACCGCCAGGCCATCAGGGCCACCATCCAACGCCAGATGCGGTTCATGCTCGCGCACATCGGCATCAATCTCCGCCAGAATGGTGTAGGGTGGATTACTGACAAGCAGGTCCACCTTCCGGGGCAGCAGTGCCAGCAGATCCCCGTGTAACAGCATTACCTGTCCCGCTACATCGTGACGTTCTACATTTGCACGCGCAACCTCCAACGCGGCTTCCGAGATATCCGTTGCATAGATCCGAGCATTCGGCAGATGAACTGCCAGGGCAACAGCAATAGCCCCACTACCCGTTCCGACATCGGCAATATGATATGCCGGCGCGGCATGCGCTACCATTGACACATCCGACTGTGCGCGGGCAAACTCCAGCGCCAGTTCCACAAGCAATTCCGTTTCAGGACGCGGCACCAGCACGCGCGGGTCTACCAGCAGATCAAGACCATAAAAGCTGCGATATCCCACAAGATACGCAACCGGCTCACCATGAGCGCGGCGCTGAATGAGTTGGTGAAAAGCTACGACGTGATGTGCATTGGGGATATATGCCTGCTCGGCCAGCAGATGCGCGCGGGACCAACCCAGTTCATGTGCCAGCAACAGTTCGGCATCGAGACGTGGAGTTGAGCTAACCGTTCGCAATAGTGTCGTGGCTGCGGCGAGGAGGTATCGAACTGTTGTATCCTTAATAATACCAGATTCTGATGAAAACATGATGTAAAACCTAGATCTTGTACCTATAAAAACTTACATAAAACGACATAATTACAGTACGTAGTAGCAACGATCAAGAAGTAGCACGAGTGACGCGGTCACTGACCCGAAAGCACATTTCGCCTCCGGCAGCAGGCGAATCGGGCTGCCATCGGGTAAAATGTTCCGTTTGGACACGTACCGTGTAACTCCTGGAAGTAAAGCAATACTACCAGAACCCCTATAAAATAATCCATTTTACTACCATCCATCGTACTATCGCCAGGCTTAGGGTGACACCTTCACCTGGGAAATCCGCCCTGGATATCAAGATGTACGCGGTCGGAGTCCCAACCAGGCGCTTGATCAGACGAAATACAGATATCGCCTGCGGCAGCATGATACTTTTTTATCTTTTTCACGAGAATGTTGCGCAATGCAAAAAATCCTTGTGCAGCGGCATGGGTTCCGTCCTACCCTACCGGCGGCAACATACGTTTCCTTACCGAGAATTACACCATGCGTATAGATCAAAAAACCGAGACACAAAGGCACGAAGGTTCGTACGAACACTTCGTGCCTTTAAGTTATCTGTATGATATTGCGGTCGTATGCTAACTGATGCTACCCTGACCGGACACCGCTGCCAGTGCAGAACTCAGTGAGTCGGTCATGCGTGCGATCAGAGCGAAGGTTGCCGGATATGCCACAACCTCCCGCTCGGCCATGCCGGGAGCCCAGCGATAGCGCATAATCCGTGCGCTCCGCTCCGTATTCTCTGTACCGGCCGTGAGCGTCACCTCCCAGTAGGAGATTTCCGCATCCTCGCGGAGCGGTGGGAACGAACGCAGTTGGGCAACCTGCTCGCGACTCTCCAACTCCCAGACGGCCAGCGGCTCTTCAAGGTAGCTTAGTTCGCGCGCCACTTCGGCGGCATAGGCACTCAGCACAGGTTGCGTATCAGCGACGGCGGCGGGAGCCGGAGTACCAACTTCGAGCATATGCAGCGTGACGCTGTAGCGGTCATAGTCAAACAGTTCCAGCCGTACAGACTGGTCATCCGCTTGCAGCAACAACTGCGAGGTTTTATGCTCATGCTCCAGCACCTGCAGTGCGACTGCCTCCGGTCCTTCCTTCGCCAGCAAGCGCAATTGCGCTAACACCTGCTTTCCTGGATTCATGCTGTCTCCTTCCTAATCAATTCTGCGTTCGCTAAAATCACGCCCATCAAACGAGAGCAGGCGCTTTTTCTCATCAATGATCGTTTCCAGATGGATCGGTCGTGTCCAGAGCTTGTTTAGATTGCGCATCGTATCGCGGGCATAGTCCATCTTGAGATCAACCCCTTCGTGACGATGTTGCAGGTAGAGTTCGCCACGATTGTTGTAGTTCGCATCTTCGACATAGATAAACGGCTGCCCGAAGTTTGTCAGGCGGAAGAGCAACTTCTCCTTGACTTCCTGAAACTCACGACTGGCGATTTCATAGAAATCGGTATCACGATTATAGCGGAAAGTGAAAAGCTGATGCTCCAGTGCAAACTCGGGAGTCAGAAACTCGTCGATGAAGGTGACATCGTTATAGAGCCGCCGGATCTCGAAGATCTTCCGGCGACCCAGACCAAGCTGCCGGTCCCACTGCTCCTTCTCGGCAATACTGTCACAATCTTCATACTCTTTGCCGAACTTACCTTTGTTCCAGCGGTCCTCGACATCGCGCAACAGTTCAAGCCCCAGTTTATAGGGATTGAGCCGGCCGCCACTCGTTGCCACAACCCCGCTATGAAGGTCAGCAAAGCTGATAATCTCCGACGCCTTGAGCGCCCGCTGGGTCATGATGGTAGAGTGCCAGTAACTCGCCCATCCTTCGTTCAAAATCTTGGTCATACCCTGGGGAGCAAAGTAGTAGGCCTCATCGCGGACAATTTCGAGAATGGCATGCTGCCAGCGGTCCAACGGCGCATAGTTGAGCAGGAAAAGCAGGATGTCCTTCTGCGGATTTTCGGGGAAGCGTCGTTGGCGAAGCTGTTCTTCCTCCAGCTTCTTAAGCTGATCATTCAGGAAATCCGGAGGGTTGATATAATCCTGCATGTAACTCCGGTCAACCTTCAACCCCTCGACTACAGGCACTTCGTCGTCGCTGACAATCGGCTGGGCCGTCTGCGCTTCGGGCCGCCGGATGTAGGGAGCATGGTAGTCGATCAGATTTTCCAGCGAGAGACAGGTATCGATAAAATCCTCGACCATGTCATACCCGTAGCGGTCAATAATACGCTGCACCCGCGCCGCATGGTTTGCCATCTCATCGAGCATCTTACGATTTGTGTGGGCAAACCACATGTTGTTCTTAAAAAAGTCTACATGCCCGGTCACATGGGCCATAACCATCTTCTGGGTAACATCTTCGTTACCTTCCAGCAGGTACGAATAGGAAGGATTGGTATTAATCACCATCTCATAGATGGTACTTCCCAACCAGATGTGTCCCTTGAGCAACTGATCATATTCCATACCGAAACGCCAGTGCGGATAGCGCGTAGGGAACCCGCCTAACGCCGCCGTCTCATAGAGCGTGCGGTAGTCAAGCACTTCATAGATGATCGGATAGAAATCCAGACCATACTCGTGAGCGTACCCCTCGATCTCTTCACGCGCAGCCTGGAGTTCCGGTGGCAGATTTGTATTCTTCATAGAAATCTCTTCCCACCAGTCATAGAGTATAGCGTAGTCACCAGCACGGACAGATACGACAGCACACCAGCGGTGACTCTAGCCTGAACCAGCAGCTTCGGTCACTTCCCTTTACCAAGGAAATCTTTAATAGTGTCGTAAACATCATCACGCTCGGCAATTTCGCTAATCACCAGGCTCTCCTCATCGCCGAGATATTCTTCGAGATCGTGGGCGAAACGGCCTGAGCCATAGAGCGAGCGCACCTGTCCATAGCAGAACTGATTGACTTTGGGCAGCATCTCCTTGCGCAGTAATTCGATACACTCACGCGTATCACCGCCGCCCCAGTTATCACCATCGCTAAAGTGGAAGGGATAAATGTTCCACTCGCTGGCAGGATACCGTTCCTCAACCAGCCGATTACACAGC
>CAKZQX010000770.1 GCA_937141995.1 uncultured Chloroflexaceae bacterium
GTTCCCGCCAGCGCAATATCCCAGAGGGCGATACCCTGCGACTCAAACAGCGTCGCCTCTTCGGGCCGCTGTCGGCCAGGCAGCAGGCCGGCAACGACATCGGCGAGCGGGCGTACCTGCGACCAGTTCAGGGCGTTGCGCTCGTAAGCCTGGACCAGATCGCCACTCTCAATCCGCGCGCCCTCCAGATCATCGGTATAAATCTGATCAGCCCGGCGGATCGTTGCCCGGTCAAGTTCGGCACGTACCAGCGAGTTGGAGCCGGCGGCATTAATATGCACCCCACTGCCCAGATCTTTGCCGTTGAATAGAGGCTCAGTCGCACTGGTGGCCGTTGTGATAATATCGGCTCCCGCCAGCGCTTCCTGGGGACTGTCAACAGGGCGCACAACCAGGCCCAGGCGCTGCGCCATCGTCTCGGCAAAGGCCGTGCGCCGCTCCGGTTTGCGACTGTACACCCGCACATCCCGCAGCGCACAGACAGCGGCGATAGCCTCAAGCTGGGTCTCGGCCTGGTAGCCGGTGCCGAAGAGCGCCAGCACACCCGCATCGGGGCGGGCCAGATATTTTGTTGCTACTCCGCTGGCGGCTCCGGTGCGCAACTGACCAAGATAATTTGCCTCGAGCATTGCCAGCAGCGCGCCGGATTGCACATCGTACAGGTTGATGAGGAAGCGTACGCCCTGGCGTGTTGCGGTGTAGGCTTTGAAGCCCCAGTAGCCCTGCTGGACCAGCGCCCCGGCCATCATATGCAAAATCCCGTTGGGCTGATGCACCCGGCGGCGCGGCTGGTTGATGCCCGTGCCGTGGGCCTGCTCCCGAAATGACGCCTCGACTGCTTCCAGCGCCTCGGACATGTGGACCAGCGAACTAACATCATCTTCACGCAAAATGCGTACAGGCATAGTAATCTCCTTCATAAGAACCGAGAACTAAAGAACTGCAAACTGAGAACTGAGAAACCGGCGTGTAGATAGCTTACCCGACCTGGGGCAATTGGGCAACCATGGGCAATTCAGGCCGCAGTTTCCCGGCGTTCCCGGATTAATACCGATGCTGTCCGACACGCTGCTGGAACTTTTCCCGCCACTCGAGCGTCAACCAAATCAGGATAGCCCTTGCTTTGCCTGCGTCTGAAAGGTACAATGGTAGCAACCCTCCAGCAACCAGATCTTGTACACTGACCACAACCACGAATGGAATGGAGTTTACGAATATATGCTGCGTCTCTCGTTTATCTATCCCAGCTTCCTCTGGTTGCTGCTTCTGCTTGTTCCGCTCTGGTTCATCACCCTGAAAGTTCCACGCCACCCGGCACCCTGGCGCTTCTGGAGTAGCCTGGTTCTGCGCACGCTCCTCATTCTGCTGCTGGTGTTAAGCCTGGCGGGTACCCAACTGGTCTATGGCGTCGATACCATCACCACAGTGTTCCTGGTCGATAATAGTGACTCCATCCCTACCTCCGCCCAGGCCCAGGCGGAGCAATTCATCGAAAATGCCCTTGATCATATGCGCGCCGATGATAAAGCCGCGGTGGTTGTTTTTGGCGAAAATGCTCTGGTTGAACGCGCACCCAATAATACCCCGGCGCTAGGACAACTCAGTTCTACCCCGATTGTCGATCGCACCGAT
>CAKZQX010000771.1 GCA_937141995.1 uncultured Chloroflexaceae bacterium
TTGGCATGGCGTGAGTATACCACAATTTCTTCCCCCCAAGTGTGAACAGTTACAAATCAGTACCGTTTTGACAGAATGGCCCTGCTGGTCGATCAATCCTGCTACAGTGCCTGTGAATTAGAAGCCTATGCATTCAGTCAGGTACCGGGAATGATCATTGTAGGGCAGTATCCCACCGCCGGAGTAGAAGCTGAGGTTGCACGCGGACAATTTCGGTTGCCGGAAAGTATTACCCTGCAGGTACCCACCGGGCGCTTTACCCGGCCCGATGGCAGCATCTTCCTGGAGGGCATTGGAGTTGAGCCAACCCTGCGCCTTCCCATAACCGAGGAAACTGTACTGTCTAACGAAGATCCGGTGCTACAAGCGGCCGAAGCGGCTATCCTGGAGTAACTCAACCCAACCCACCAGGGGCAAACATCAAACATCGAACCGGATGAGAACCGGGAGCGAGGAAGCGCATGTCACTTTGTATGAGGTGAAGGTGTCACCTCTAACCGGTCCCCAATCTCGGTTGCGGTTGCCTCCAAAACACCGGACGGTAACTCGATCACATAGCGTGCGCCCCAGACCCCGGCATAGGGACGATTTGGCGGCATTGCATGCCGCTTCCCGACAACCTGATCATTGCGATCAAGGAACAACACATCAATGGGGAACCGCATAAAGAAGGTATGAATACTCCACTCCGGATAGATAATCAGCCCATGTCCCGGTTCAAGCTGCGACCGCCCCATCAAACCCATCCCACGCGCCAGGAACGTTCGTGCGAACCGGCAGTGATCTGCAAGCACTGTATTATGCTTCTGATTTATGACAACTATGTTATTCATTGCATTCCTGGTGATCACATCACAAAGAAAAGTAAAACAGTATAGTAAAAGTAGGAAAGAAAAACCCAGACCTACTGTCTCAGATTACTGACTGAGACAGCATGCCTGGATCATCACGCACACACAGATGGCATAACGCTACTGTTCGCTAAAGACCGCCGAGAGACGTCATAATCCGTGGGACGGCCGGACCCAGAATAACAACAAACAGCGCCGGGAAGATCAAGAAGACCATAGGAAAGAGCATCTTAATCGGCGCTTTCTGGGCTTCTTCCTCCGCCCGCTGGCGACGACGCGTCCGCAACTGGTCTGATTGAATACGCAGAATCTTTGACAACGCCACACCCAGCTGATCAGCCTGAATAATTGCCGCGACAAAGGTCTGGACATCATCAACCCCCGTACGCGCCGACATATCCTTTAGTGCTTCGCGGCGTGCGCGGCCAAGCCGCATATCGGTCAGCACACGCGTGAACTCTTTCCCCAATTCATCTTGCCACTTATCCGTTACCCGCTGTATAGCCGAGTCAAACGCCAGACCGGCCTCAACGCTAATCGTAATAAGATCTAACGCATCAGGGAGAGATTTCACGATATTATGCTTCCGTTTGCGAATTTGCTGACCAATCCACATCACCGGAAGTAAATATCCCAGAACAAGCCCAATCGTACTGTACATAACTGCCTGTAACACCGGCATGGTTGAAAAGGTCACCACACCAAAAACCGCAAAGAGCACCAGAGCCAGAATAATACGAATACCGACAAACATGGTCGGAGTAATCCCACCCGGATTACCCGCCTGCTGAAGCTTGACTTTAAGTTGCTCCGCGCTCTGTTTCGGACCACGCTTACCCAACTCCGCCAGCAGCGACCGTGCCATCGGCGCAAGCACACGTTGATGAAATGGCTGTTGCAACTCCATTTCTTCAAGCGTCATGGCCCGTTCCGTAAATTGACTCAGACGATCACTAAACGTCTCAGCCTGTCTGACACGCGTCAGACCAAAAACCACAAGACCAACACTAGAGATCAGTAAGATCCCTGCCAGGACAGCAATCATCATTACACTCATAGCGACACCTCACACTTCGATGTCGATAATCTTCATGATGGCAAAATAGCCAATCATGATCATAAACAGAGAGGCGACCGGCAAACAACACCAATTCTCCGGCGGAAAACCAAAAGTAAAGATTGGCGACATATATTCCGGATTAATGACTGTGATAAAGATAGCAAGCGCTATCGGCAAACCCGTGATTACATATGCGGAAATACGGCCCTGAGCAGTCAGCGTTTTAATCTCACCCTTAATACGTACCCGCTCACGAATGGTGTGACCAATCGTATCAAGAATTTGTGCCAGGTTCCCACCAACCTCATGCTGAATATTCACAGCAGTAATCAACAACTCCAGGTCTTCCGATGGGATACGCCGCAAGAGATTATCAAGAGCCTCCTCAGTTGAGCGCCCCAGACCGACCTCTTGAACCACCCGACTAAACTCAGTCGAGACAGGCTGGGGAGCTTCGCGCGACACCATATCCAGGGTCTGTAAGAAGCTATACCCACTCCGCAATGCGTTTGACATCAGGGTAATAGTATCACCAAGTTGATTATTAAAAGCCTTAATACGGTTCCCTGCGCGCACAGCCAGATAAATGTTCGGCGCAAATGAGAGCACAATTGCACCAACCAGTGATGATATCAACATTGCCTGGGGTGATGCCCGGCCAATAATGGCACCTATTCCAGCACCAGCCAATGCTGCTAATACTTTTACACCAATAAATTCCGAAACACGCCATTTCAAATCAGCACGCGCCAGATCACGGGCAATATTGTTACCGCTTTTGCTCTTGGCAAAAACCGCATCAATGCGCGCAATTGCCTGCTGCGTTCCCGGTTCCTTTTCAACCGAACCACGCCCTGCAAACTGCGACAGGCGATCCGAGACATCGCCACTACCCATACTGCGGGCAACCATCCCAAAGACCACTAGGATAACGAGAAAAACAACGCCAGCCACAGCAAAGGGTAACATATCAGGTGAAAGCATACCCTGCACCAACAAATCCTTTCCAGGCGATTACACCACCAGAAAGTCCAGATAACATTCAAATCCGATCGCAATCAGAATATCCGAGACAACCCTTAGAAGAAGCGATCACCAGAGTAGCCAAAAACATTTGGCGGCAGATAGATATTTAACGCTTCAAACTTCTCAACAAACTTGGGCCGGACACCCGTTGGTCGGAGCGTTCCGACAATTTTTCCCCGTTCGTCGATACCCGTCTGCTCAAATGTAAAAACATCTTGCAGTACGACGACATCGCCTTCCATACCCTGAACCTCAGTAATAGCCGTAATTTTACGACTCCCATCCTTGAGGCGCGATTGCTGCACGATGACTTCAATTGCAGAGGCAACCTGCTCACGGATAGCGCGTGAAGGCAGATCCATTCCTGCCATCAAACACATTGTTTCAATACGGGAAATACTATCACGAGGACTATTCGCGTGGATTGTCGTCATGGATCCATCATGACCAGTATTCATTGCCTGGAGCATATCCAGTGTTTCACCACCACGACACTCCCCAACAACAATACGCTCAGGTCGCATACGCAAACAGTTCATAACCAGATCACGAATACTCACTTCGCCACGACCTTCAACGTTAGGGGGACGTGACTCGAGCGTAACAACATGATCCTGGCGTAACTGCAACTCAGCAGCATTTTCAACCGTTATGATCCGCTCATCTTCAGGAATAAATGACGAGAGCACATTGAGCGTAGTCGTTTTGCCTGAACCGGTACCACCCGCAACGACGATATTTAATCGAGCCCGAACACAGGCTGACAAGAATTCACCCATATCTTCAGTGAGCGAACCAAAGCGTACAAGGTCACTGACAGTCAGTGATTCTTTGCGAAACTTACGAATCGTGATCACCGGACCAACCAGCGACAACGGACGAATGACCGCATTCACACGACTGCCATCAGGCAAACGAGCGTCTACCATTGGTGAAGACTCATCAATACGTCGTCCAAGTGGAGCAACGATCCGGTCAATAATGCGCAATACATGCTCGTCATTATTAAAGACCACATCACTCTTGATCAGCTTACCCTGCTTCTCAATATATATCTGTTTAGGACCATTGACCATGATTTCGCTGATGTCATCATCAGACAGCAACATTTGTAATGGTCCATAGCCGAGAATATCCGCAGCGATGCTCTCAAACATTCGTGTGCGTTCTGCACGACTCAAGACAATACTTTCGCTATCAAGAATCGAGTTAAAAACCTCTTCGACCTGTCGCTGTACACGCACTGAGTCCGAGAGATCAAGCCTGGGGTCAAGCTCATTAATAAGCTTTGACTGAACACGCGACTTTAAATCAGCAAAGGCATTATCATCCTGCTCACGCGTCGCACTATTTGAGCGCGCTGAAGCGTCACTCTGGCGTGGGGGTAGTGCTCCGGCACGCTGCGCCCCTGCACCTTCATCACGACCAGGCGTGGTTCCACCGATACGCTTTAGTAATGACATAAATAATACACCTTCCCGAGTACGAGGGTATTACCTTCGTGCTGTCAGACGACCAAACAACCCACGGCTTTGAGGTTTCGCCTTCGGCTCCGGTTGGCGTTTAACCTCATCTTGCGGCTTCTCACTGCTAACCGCCTTGGCGACGTTGGTTAAGCGACTGGCCAGAGTGAAAATGTCTTTGGAAACCTGATGGGTGCGCTTTGCAATTACTAAAGGCACTCCCTGGTTGATGGAATACGTGATTTCCAGAGGGGCATTCGCAATCTGCAACGCGACCTCATGCTGAATGTTACTCTGAACATCCTTAACACTAAACCCCATCCGATTATCCGCCTTATTCAGCACAAGCATTGTCTTCTCACGCGGATACTCCAAAAGTTCAGCTACTTCCAGAAAGAGCTTGATATTTTTGATGCATGGCATTTCCAGAGTCATAAGGGCGATGATTCGATCAGCCATATCAAGTACGGCCAGTGCGCGATCCTGAAACGACGATTGTGTATCAACAACAACATAATCAAACTCCTGGCGCATCAAGTCCAGGATGGTACGGAGTTGATCTGATGTAACCAGTTCACCGGTTTGCGGATTTGGCGGCGCAAGTAACACTTTTACTTGTGAATTATGTGTTGTCAGCACATCATTCAAAAGATCGCGGTCGAGATCATCAACCCGATTCGCCAGGTCCACAATCGTTTTATTCGAAACCAGGTTCAGGATAACATTCAAATCGCCGAAGATCAAATTTCCATCTACGAGCGCCACTTTTTTATTCGTTAACTGGCGGAGTGCAATTGCCAGATTGGCGGCAATGGTTGATGTACCAACACCACCCTTTGGACTGAACACTGCGACAATCTGACCCTGCGCCCCACCACCACTCGGGACAGAACCTTCACTACCACCGGTCGCAGTTGACGTCACAGGACGCGTTGCCGCCAGACGATGCACATGGCGTATTGATTTATACAGATCATCAGCACCAATCGGTTTCGTTAAAAACTCGCGTGCTCCCGCAAGCATGGCACGACGCAGATAATCCGTTTCTCCCTGAACACTCATAATAATGACCTGGATACCTGGATCTTGAGTCATTATTGCTTCTGTCGCAGCAATGCCATCCATATCGGGCATATTGATATCCATCAGGATGACATCCGGTTTGTGTTGTTTCGCCATCGCAACAGCCTCACGCCCATTGCTGGCTTTCGCAACAACCTCTATATCTTTCTCAAAGAACAAAAGCTTCTCGATCTGATCGCGCGTATCGACGATATCATCAACGATCATTACACGAATGTTACTGCTTTCAGTCATGGAGTAACTCCTCTTTCCTGCCTGGTCAGGCTGTTGCATTGGCTCACGGACGTAACGGATGCAGGCACCGGAGCAAGAGAACAGCACGCCGCGTCCTTCAAGAAAATCACACGGCGTGCATTACACACCTGAAATATCATACCCTGCATGAACTACATCTAGATGAAGATATAACTCCTGCTCACATTGGTTGCTTATGAGTAATTATGCCGACCACATTATGGTATACGGGTTGGTGCTGGTGTAAAGGTCGGATTCGGGATAAACGCATCTTCTTCAGAAATCAGATGCGGATCAAGCACCTGTGGCGCCGGTACACCAAATTCTGAGACTAAAAGATCGTATGTTGCACCAATCGTTGGCTCAAAGTCTGTGTCACCTGCACCACGCAACACTAACGAGATATCCGACTCGGTATTGAGCGCAAATTCGATCAATTCCGCCTCTTGATCATTAATCGCCAGTACCAACAACCAACTACCTGTTGTTATAGTATCCCCTGATTGTGAAGCCTGTACTGGCTGACCTGACTCATCGGTTTCCGGCCCGGTACTTTCAGGAGCAGGTGTACCTTCTTCGGGGACGCCCGGACGTACAATCCGCAGTACCTGCACTTGCTGAACGATAGTTTTGGTTGTTGGAAATAACTCTTCCGTTACCTGACGCTGGACAGTCACCTGCCCCTGATCATCAACATCCCGACCGGTCGGGTACGAAATTCGGCGCGGCATAGAGAATGTCGCAACAATATCAACAAAGTCACCAGGTTTAATCTGATCGGCGACGCCGGCAACACTATTGGTACTGAAGGAATAGGCTTTAGGGCGTGGTCTATCAGGTTCAGCCGTCGGTATCTGTTGTGATAGTCCTGGTTCGGTGACATCTGAATTGGTAATCAACTCATCAGCCCGAATATTAGCTACTGCCAATTTTCCCAGCACATCATTCACATTGGTGAAGTATTGTGAGTTAACCTCGGATTCCGGAATTTCGCGTGAACCGAGCAAGCCTTGATCTGCAATTAGCGTATTGGCAGGAATATCAACTTGGGCAATAATGACCTCAACGCGCGGTTCACGCGTTGGTTCGATTGACTCGTTGGTGTTAACAGTTGCCGAGCCTTGCAAAAAGAAAAACAACAGGCCAGCAGCAGCCAGGGCGATAATGACGCCGATGAGAAGTATAACGATGCCTCCACGCCTCATAAGGGGTATCCTCCCTGATTTAAGTGAATATAGAAACAGAAGGACCACCGACCACACATCTGCCATATTATAGCACACGCACACCGGCAGTAGATCACAAATATGGTCGTCAAAAATGGTACTATGATACAGTCAGTGTATAGTCAGTGTGGTTCTACATGAAGGGGATTTTTGTGAAGCTATCTTGATGAGCCCCTGGAAGATGTCGATATCAATACAAGCCTGGAAAACCAACGGATAGCTACTCTATCAATTTTTCGGTAACTAACACAAGTTACGCGGTCCCTGACCAGACAGGTCATTCCGCCTCCGGCAGGGTGGCAGCAGCCAGAGCTTTTGCACAAAAAAGCACAATGTGAATTTTTTTGTGCAAAAGCTCGATCACGTACCATGCTGCCGCAGACAATCGGGGTTCCATCGCGTAAAACGTCCGGTTTGTATGGCAACCGCGTAACTCCTGCATCTGAATCTTTTTCAGGAAATGCCGGCTCACAGAGTCGGCATTTCCTGAAAAAGGATGTCCTGGTCCGCCCTACCGGAGGCAAAACTCGTTCTGCACCGGATGATACACCTGATGTAAACACCGACCGCGTAACGCGTGTAAGTAACCACTATTATCGGTCGGTACGCTCATCTACCTGCTTACCGCGCAATCAGTGGCAGGTAGATAATAGGATCACTTTCTGGTGGGACATCAGGAATATCGATGTCCGGTTCCCACTCTTCCTCTACCGGATCATCGGGCTGCCATTCAGGTTGACCTTTGGGATAGATGACAACGTCCAACGTCTTAATATTGTTCGTTTCACCACTTACCGAAAGCTCAGGCACAAAGTTGGTTGAGTCTACGGCAACGACCACGGTATAGACACCCGGCTCAGGAAAGAATGCCTCCATTTCTTTTAACGAGCTTAACAGTTGATCATTATCCGTTCGATTGTGATACCAGCGTCGGAGCGTATATGTTGCGTCAATGCCCATGAAGCGACTGTTCACGACTGCATATGTACGGACACATGCCGGCGGCTCCTGCCCCAGATTCACCGGAACCGCACTGAAGTCGCTCGGCATCGTCTCGCCTTCCGGCAGCACACATAGATCCACATAGAACGAGCCTGAGTTGACCTGGTAGACCTCTACGGTATCCTCGCCATCTTCGTTCTTATTGAGAATCTCAATGTCCAGACCAGTGAATGTCTTCTCACCTTCCACACGCATATCTTCCAGTTTAGATACCTTGAGATCCGGATTACCGGGGATGACCAGTTTAATGCTCAGGTTGAGCAGCGATGGAGTAAACTCGATATTTGTCGTTGTTAATCTGGCCCGATACTGGAAACAGCGTGTTTCGGGACTACCTACCTCGGCTGCATTGACGCCGTTCTTTGAGCGACGGGGCGTTGCGCCGGGATCAGCCAGTGATTCCCATTCTGTCCAGGGACCAAGTTCACAATCGCTGGCCTGAGAGGTGCGATAGTCCACCGCAATATCCATACCACTCTGCGGCATAGAGGTAACCCAGCTAATCTCCTGAACGGTAGCACCATCCAGGATAATCTCTAGCGCGTCGGAGTAGTACCATCCATCCGGTGCATAGGTCAGATCTTCTTTATCTTCCTCCTCAAGGCCGCCAACCTTCCCATAGATAATAGAATTTGACCCATTGTCATCTTCCGGGAATGCGTCAGTCCCATCACCGAGCCCCCCCATCACATAGACAAACGCATAACCTCTGTCCGTAGAGACCACAACGGAGCCATGTAACATACGCGGTCGCGGCAGAGCATCATTCGGCAGGAAGTTGCTCCCGGTCGCGGCATCACCAAATGACGGCAACGAGAAATCATCCTCAACATAACTGTTCAGAACCTTTTTATCCGGTTGAGTCAAATTCCCCTGGCGTCCGCCGGTCAGATAGATATTGCCGTTATGTTCAACACCGGCCTGATAGAGCCGTGAAGAGGGTAATGTCCCATCCCAACCACTCCAATCAAGGGTGCCATCACTATTGACGCGCGCCCGATACACACGCTCGCTATACTGCGCAGTGCTACCGTCACCCGCCAGGCGCACCTGACCACCCATGAGATAGATGGCTTCGCCATCTGCGGCGACGAAACGGCCACCGACGGCCACCGCGCCCCATACACCACTTGCTTCGGGGTAGTGGCGGACCAGGGGTATATCATCCGCCAGCACTTCCCAGCCGGACTCGGACGGGTTACTGGGCTTGAAAAGTTGGCCATTTGCGCCCACCTGAGCATAAAAGACTTTCGGCGAACCTTCTTCTTTAATGCTGACCTGGCTACCTGTTCCTTCAAGATATCTTTGCAGGCCACCCAGGATGTAGATATAGGTTTTCCCGTTAACCTTCACACTCACGGCCGAAGCCGACTGCAACCCACGTTGCCGGAAACTGTTTTCACCGTTCTGATCCGGTATCTCCGGCCCTTCCAGCCACTCGGTTATACGTCCGTTTGAGCCGACAACCCCAATACGCACCCCAAAACTGGAGAAATCATAGGTATTCAGAACAACATTTCCGCCGACGACATAGATATAGTCGTTGCCGCTGGGATTATCGACGGAGGTAACGGCAGGATTACTGACATGTGTGAAGGGATCTTCAAACCCGGACTTAATAGTAGCCTGAACCGCCGGCAGATCCGGTTCGGCACGCCAGTTTGACTCGCTGGAGTCAGGCAACAACAAACCGGTTTCGGTGTTAATGGCTACCGACCAGACTTCAGACAGCGGCTCTTCTTCCTCGGGAGTATTCCCCCCCATCACATAGATCCGGTCACCGATGGCCGTCGCGCCCATACCCGTCATAACTCGGGGCAGGGTAAAGGGGGCATTCTCCCAGTCACGGAGCAGACCAAGCGGCGCAATCTGCACCGCGCCTTCCAGATCTTGCGCTGAGAGATCCGTATCCTGGAGCGTTGCCAGGGCTGTACGCTGAAAAGAGCCCCGGTTAAACTCGGACAGACCATTGTCAACCATGCGGTCAACAACGGCAGCCAGGGCGGGTTGCCCAGGAAAGATACTTACAATAAGAATACAGATGCTGAACAACAGCACCCCCCGAACCGAACGAGAAGCACCATGGAACGGGTGTTTCATGACAAACCTCCTTGTGTAAGGAAGAGGATAAAATACCGACATACGCCGAAAGAGTTACCGTTGAACGGCACGCAGGAAGTAACAGGCGCTACGAACCCGATTGTGCTGTCCTGAGTACATATCTTTTTCATATACGTAACGCACCTATATCAGGAAAGTGTTGAAGTAATCTGAAGAAATAACTAAAATGGTTTTATCGGGAGTATTTGATATGGATGGCAACATACACCGTTGTATTCTTATGCGCATATCAAGAGGTAGTGGTATGTTTCAGGTGTAGGGGCGGTATGCATACCGCCCCCACCGAAGCCCGCCTATACGCGGAACATTCCACGACTATTCAGGATCGGGGCAGACATACCCATCCAGTTCCATGTAGGCTTCATCAGCCACAATTGTATCATTCAACGCGTCCGCCTGAGTGACCTGCACCGTCAGCGTCGAGGAGTAGCCGAGATCACCATTCCGGTCATAGAACTTCTTGTAAATGCGGGTCTTACCATCATCACCTTCGTAGCCCAACCACACCCGCAGATCATAGGTACCCGGTTCCACGCCCGGTATGAAGTAAGACAACTTCCCGGTCGCCTCATCGTGGCGGATATAGCCCTCATACAATTCCTCACCCGACACCGGATCGGTCAGCACTGCCAGGCCAAATGTGTCAGGCCCCAGATACTCGTAACCGGGCAGTGCCGAAGGAGCATTGGCCGAGTCAATGACATCTTTCCAGGTATCCTCAGCGGGTACACAGATGTCCTTGCGTGCATTGTTGTTGATCTTCAGAAGAATATCTTCAACTTCCGCACCTGTGTCGGCAACCGAGTACCAGGGATACTGAGCCGATGACGCCACCTGTTCCACACCGTCCGTCGGGGCGGCCCCCATCATCATCGCGTACACAGTCGCATCAGCGGCGGTTTTTAGTTCTTCCGCCTCCAGGGTCATTGCGGTAATGGGCCGGGCTATACTTGTACCGTCGAGAAAGCCGAGATGGCACTGAACGTTTTCCGCCGAGTTGTCATCACCCTTACAAATATCCTTCGCATCATTGTTCCACTGTGTCCGGCCTTTACGCCACGGCACCTCCACCTCCTCAACAAAGTGGTTCGCCACACCATCGGTCAGGAAGACCACCACGCGCTTGTACTCTTCACCATTCGGAGCTTTGTCATTATCAGACAAAAGTTTGCGGGCCTCGCGCAACCCGGTAGCACTGGGGGTACCACCTCTGGTAATATACGGTTCCGTTTCGCCGTCTACCTCACGCTCGCCGGCCTTCAGGATCGCTTTCTTCAACTTGGCCTTACCTTCAGTCGTGCCATGTGCGCGGGTATCGTCGACTGCTTCTATGTTATTAACGCCATACCGACTGGAATAGGCGATGATCCGCATCGCATCATTTTCGTCCATCTCATCGACGAAGGACTCGAGTGCCTTTTTGGCATAGTAGATACGCCGCTCGTCTTCATGCTTGTACCAATATTCATGATTGCAACTAATTATTGATGGATCCACATCCGGATCATATCCTACAAACTTCGAACAGAGTACTGTGTCTCCGGTACCTCCCTCATTGGAGTATCCATCAAAGCTCAGGCTCATGGAACCACTAACGTCCAGCAGCACCACAAAGTCGATGGGCTGATCACCGTCCGGGAACGTTTCATGCCGTGGACGGACAAACACGGAGCCGGTGACGTTGATTTCGGTCAGGGAGGTCGGCAGATTGGTCAGAGTACAGGGAACTGAATTCGCATCACCGACATAGACCAGATCCAGATACCCCTTGCCTTTTTCCTTACCATAGCCCCGCAACAAGAACCCACCCATTCGATTGAGCTTGAAAACCGCGTTACTCCCCCCATTCCAACGCTCATCCTCAATAATCGGCAAGAGCATAACGGTACGCTTTGCAATATGCGCATCAAGCGCAGCCTTCACAGCATTGCTATAACTGAACCCACTATTGCCATGCAGCCAGTCTCCAGAGGTTAACTGACCTGGTTCACTGGGGTAACCATCGGGTTTTCCCGGAGCTGCTTCGGGCCACTCAGCTTCCTCAAAGCCCGCCGCCAGGTTGCCCTGCCCCTGTAACATATTCGCCAGGTCAACAGCACTCCCATTCGATGAGTCATCCAGCCAGCGTAGCCAGCTAAAACCACCCGGCACATCGGCGGCATCTTTTACAAAAACCCGGCGCTGCCACTTATTGGAGTAGTTTTCATCATTATAGAGACCGTAATAGTCCGGATTCGCCGAAGAGTCCCACCCATTAGGCTCTACAAAGCCTTTATCATCCAGATAATCGGCATTGACTGAAATTGGAAACACATTGTCGGTCGGCGCACACTGCGTAGCGAAGGCCTGCGCATTGACCGGCAGTGTATCACGGCTCACAACCCGGGCGAAGTACGTCTCGGTGACACCGTCCACCTGCACTTGCAAATAGGTAGTACCCTTGGGCACTATGCCACACGAACCAATCCGACAGGCAAACGGCTTCCCTTCCTTGTCCAGATAGAACGCCCGCAGATTGCGGTCGCCACCATCCTCGGTCAACACAATATCATTCGAGCGCAGCGACTCCTTAATCGCCAACATTACTGCATCATCACTCGTCTCCGAGCCGTTACGAATGATGACATTCATTCCATTGAGCGCGGCAGCATTGGCGGCACGGCTGGCCTCACGCTGCTGGGCATAGGTATTTCCCACATCGACCGACAGACCGACCATAGCGAACAACACCACAATTATCAGCGCAATGAGAGGGATGCTCTGACCTGGTGTTCTGGAACGACGCTTTTGGATGTTCATGAGCTCCTCCTTAACAGAACTCGTACGTTAAAATCACCACTCCGACACACAACAGTCCTCAGAAATCTACAGAGTACTCGACAATCGTTATCAGTCTGGTTAGGGTTAGCACCTGGCACTATATTCACGGAACGGCACCGGCAAAGGTAGCCTTCCAAACCACCCAGGAGTATGGGTATTTAGAGATCATCCCGACCAACGCCCCCCTGAAAGTCTGTCCCATGCTTAGCCTCACCACCCTCCGCAACTGAGGAACGAATAAGCATGGTATACGACGAGCGGAGCGGTATTTCAGCGGCAAGCGCGGGGGCTAACGGAAAGACCGGTTTATAATCCACACGTACCGTAATATGCACATAACATGGCACAACCGTGGTAGCCGGACTGTCACATGCCGTATCCTCCGGCAAAGGATCACCATTTCCATCCGTATCTTTTAACGCCCGGATTTCAATATATTCCTCCAGATTGATGTCGGCATCAACATCATCAGGCACATCGTTGTTATTCAGGTCCAGCAAGTTTACAAAGTTGGTACCACCGCTCTTCCCCGCCTCATAGCGTACCCGCTCTCGAATAACCGCATAGTTCAGGGTTAACTCATCGGTAGTGGGATCGGTTACAAGCCAGCGACTGCCGTACTGAGCCCCCTCTTGCGCCGCGTTATGGATACCTTGCAGCGCAAAAAAGATCATGCCGAGATCGACTGCGGCGGCGAGCAGAAAGAAGATCAATGTGGATGCAAGCGCGAATTCTACCAGCGCCTGCCCCTTTTTCCGAAAATATTGTCGTCGCATAACTCTTTCCTTACTATTCTTACGGTTTCGGGTTACAGGCAACCAGGTTCGAGAAAGCCGGATTCTTACCCATACTCTCAATCGTACGCCATGTTTCGGTCTTGACCGTCATCTTGCCGTTATTGCCGATCATGACAAAATTCCACAACGGTGTTAAGGGCTCAATATCGTACGTAATTGCAACGGCAATCGGCGCTCCAAGCGTCCGCAGCGGATCACCATTTTTATCGTCTTCCGGATAGTAAATACGAACCTCGCCATTAGCGCTGGCATTATCGGACAGATCGGGAAACTGAACCGCTCCCTCCTGTACTGCTTCCAGCACATTGGCTACACAGATATCATTCGGATCGAGTGGTTCAATCCAGTCAGGATGGGGAGGAGTCTGGGCGGCCTCCTCAGCCCCATTGCGCGCCGCCTGATAGACCGTCGCATAGCCATAGATGTAATAACTCATATCAATGATTCCGAACAAAAGCAATACCAATACTGGCATCACAAATGCCATCTCAACAATCGATTGTCCTTCTTTCTGCCGGCACATAGCTAACCTCACTCTGCTCTAGATCTAATAAGTTCACTTTTGATTATAGGCTCCCGGTGGGTGAGTAACAATAGGCAGATGGTACTGATTGGCGTAAAAGTGCCGGATAGGGCTTTGGTATGCCGGATTAATGACGCGTATCGGCACGGCGGATATTCAGTCCCCAGAACTGAATCCCGATCAGGCGCGGGTCGTGCAGGCGGGGATCATGTGCGGCCGGTACCCAGGCGCTGCTCTCAAGCCGGAGCAGCAAACTGTCGGTTGCGGGATGTGGCATATGTTCGGGGGCAATGGACACGCGATAGGTTGACGCCTCAACACCAAGAGTCCGGCACCCAAGGGACACTTCTTCGCCCTCGGCCAGCGGCCAGGGTGCGGTTTCCGGCAGCAGCGTCAGGCACACCTGCGCCGGCCCCAGTTGCGCCGGTCGTTCGCCCCCGGCAACACGCAATTCTACCTGCTGTGGTCCGGTCTGCTCTAACCAGGGCAGCCGCAGCAGCGCATCACCGTTCGTCCAGGCATAGGTGTTATCCGAAGATGCGACAAACCTACCCGGAGTATCCCGGTTAGATTCGGGCAGGTAGAACCCCTGCACCTGAGCCGCAAAATCGGTGGCGGTCAAAGGAGCGGGCAACGTGGTAAGCCGGTCAGGCACGCCTTCAACCAGCCGGTAGACGGCAAACGACAGGCGTAGTGTGGCAATATTGCGTGGCTTCTGGTCAGTCAGTTGTTCAAACTCGGTCACATCCAGCACAAACTCATCGACCGGTTGGAGCGTAAATCCCGGCAGCACAAACTCGCCCCCGCCGGCACTCAGCACGAGATAGACCTGCCGCCCGGTTCCCTGCCAGGCACGTACCTGCGCGGCCAGCAGATCGGCATAGGCACCGGGATGGGTACTCTTGACGGTAAAGGCATCGCGGTTGAAAGCAAAATGTAGTGGTGTTACTACAATATCGGGGACATCCCGCGCCATCGTGTAGACCGGCCCGCCGCCCCGGAAGAGCAGAATATCATCTTCATCAAACTGCTCGGCAAATGCGGCAAGCTGCGGCAGCGCGCCCGCATACTCGGTGTGTGTATAGATGGGTCGCCCGGTCCAGACAAAGAAAGCAATCAGGCTAACTGTGAAGAACCCAGAACTGAGCACCGAGAACCGGGAACGGAGAACGGAGAACACGTTTCGCTGTTGCGTTCGGCGCTTCCCGCTCGGCCAGGTTGCCAGGGCGACCAGCGCGTAGGCCATACTCAAACTAAAGGCCGGGTAAGTGATCGATACAAAGCGGCGCAAGATATAGATGTAAGTCTGGTCGCTAGTACCGTAGGTCTGGCGCACATAGAAGAAGGTACCGAGCAGACTAACGGTCAGAAAGAGCCACGCGCCCCGGCGCATTCCGCGCCACCACCAGAGCGCAAACCCCAACACGCCCAACCCGACCCCCAGCGGCGAGAGATACCAGCCGACCCGCACAAAATTTGCCAGCGGGATCAGTTCTTTTTCGCGCACCGGCAACCCGGTCGGCGGTGTAACACCGGAGGGCACATTCTCGGCATATTCGCGCCACCACTCTTTGCCATCATCGTAGAAAATGCGCGGCAGAGCGATAGGCGCGCCAACATAGCCCTGCAAGCGCATCCAGTTGAAGGTCTGATTGCTGAATGGCCCGGCCCAGGGTCCGCGTTCGGCGCGCAACTGCGCGCGGAGGTCGGCAGTCGCAGCAGCATCAATCGCAGTTGCGGCATATTCCGGGTCGCCAAGCAGTACCACGCCGGCCTGATTGCGCGCCACATCGGGCGACATGCGCCAGGCATTGACATCCGCCTGTACCATGCGCGGATCACGCAGCAGCGGATCATTCCAGCCACCCCGCGTATTGAAGAGGATATCGCTGTCGATGATCTGGGGGCGGACCAGGTAGGCATAGCCGGCCAGCAGCACAATCCCCAGAGCGGTGCCGCCCAACAGCAGGTTGCGCCGGCGCAACAGCAGCGCCGCGCCCCGGCGCAGTAGTACCGGCCGGCGACGGAACAGCAGCAGGAGACTCAAGCCCAGGAGCAGCAGGAATAGTTCCTCGCGCAAACCGCCGGAGTTAAACGCGTTGTCGGCATTCGCAAAGATAACCTCGCGCAGGGTGGATGTAAAGAAGGGCAACGCCAGATAGGTTGTCAGAGCGTAGTCTTGCAGCCGATCAAAGCCCGTATCAAAAAAGTAGGCGCGGGCAATAAAGCTGATATGCAACCCGGCATGGACACCCATTGCCCCCAGTCCCAGCGCCAATGCCGTCTGGCCGGCATACCAGCGCCGCGTGAGCAAACAGTAGAGCAGGTAGAGCAGCAGCGGCCCGATCACCAGGAAGAAGTCAATTCGGGTCAGCATCAGTTGCCCGAAGGCAACTCCTGCCAGCGCCGCATACAAAACCGTTCTGCGCTGATCGTTACCCGCATCAGACTGCTGAAACCGGGCAAAGAAGTAGAGTCCGGCAAAGGTCAAGAACTGGGCCGTCTCGGAGGTTGAGTAACGCGAGAGCCAGACTTGAACACTATTGAGCGCCAGCAGGAGAAACGCCAATATTCCCACCCGGCTACCCGCCAGACGCCGACCAAGCATGCCCACGCTCCAGGCACCCACCAACCCCATCAACCCGGGCGCAAACAGGCCGCCGTACCGCCCCAGCAGGCTGGTGAGCAGCGCAATCCAGGCGGGAAAGAGATGCAGAAACTGCGGCACCACCCGTCCCTCAGCCGCTTCGCCCGCATTGATAAAGAACCCGGCAGTCCGCAGACGCGTGGCAATGTAGCGCTGCGGATTCTGTACTCCCAGGAAGTTTGTTAGCGCCTGCTCGGCCGGCGCGCGCAATGCCTCGGCACTGGCCTGGGCTGCCTGCCCAAATTCGGCCACCAGTTCATCATGCTGCACCAGGCTGCCGGTACGCGCAATGGCAAAGCCGGTGTTGGCATAGACACCCGCATCTCGCCCGCCCAGGACAGTCTCGAAAGGGCGGATAACCAGCAGCAGAGCAATCAACCCAACCAGCGCAAACGCCAGCAATTCCCAACGTTGATAGACTGGGGGCAGTCGTTTCGGTGGCATCCCTCGTTGTCGAGACCAGACCAACAATGCGCCGCTGAAGAGCAGGAGCAGCAGCATGTGCGACCAGAGCGAGAAGTAGCCAATCTCGGCCAGGAGCAGCGCCAGCCAGCCACTTAGCAGCATGCTGATCACGACCCGCTCATAGTGGCGTTCCAGCAGATCGGCGGTTATCGCAGGACTGACGGCGCGACAGAGCGCCAAGCCCGGCAGATAAAATAGTAATGGCGTGGCAAGCAGCACAACAAGCAGCATGCGTAGCATCTCAAATACTCATAATCGTAGTCCGGCGGTGGATTATAGCACAAGATGGTTGAGGATGACGAGGATGTAAAAAAAGAAGATTTTCATATACAATTATTATAAATTCAGTTCTGAGACATGGTATACTGTACCGTCAATTGCTCACAACAAAAATAGTGCTCTCTGCGAGCCATGATAATAATACGGGCGTGATCAGCATCCGGCACGCACATCCGGTACCTGCTTCAGTATTGTTGGAAGCGTTGTGCTACACTACACTACTCCAGTGGATTTGATCAGCGCCATGGAGGAGATAGAGATATGACAGACCCAACCCAGGCTACTGAGTTGGACCTGGTTGTCGGTTCACTCATTAGTATACAACCGGAAGAAGATCGTGTTGCGTTTGAAGAAGAGCAGGAAACGGTCGCTGAGTGGCAAGACCAATTACGCCAGGAGGGCATTCAGGTTGATCTGCTGGCCCAACCCGGCACTGAGGTGTGGGAGGGTGGCATTGAAACCATCGGCGCACTCTACCAACTCAGCCGTCTGGCAACTCACCTGGAGCAGGGTAACGACATCACCGGAGTACTTGAGGATGGCCCGGTGATCTATGATGAACTTGATCCAGCAGTGACAAATGTATGGGATGGCATAGCGACAACGCGCTTTCCCCACCTGGTAAATCTCCAGGGAGTAAACAGTTACTACCTTCCGGCTGATTTCCCTGAGCCGATCATTTTCCCGGTAACAACCGAGGAGGAGGAACCGGATGAAATCTTCTTCGGCTCATCGGTGCGGCTCCAGCGGGAACTGACGGACCTGGTAGATCTGCTCAAGCAGGGGCAGGTATCCACGCGTACCGCCGCCTACCGCTGCCTGAAGGTTCTGCGCGAAGCAACCGCACAGAGCGTACAATATAGTTTGCCCATTATCGTCTGGTAAATATGTCATTACATCCGGGGGCAGGTAAGGATAATGCAAGAAGTTCAATTTATTGACAAACACGCAGCCATGCTTCCTATGCACCGGGAAGATCGGAACACCACGCCACGCAGCCGGCGCTACTATGTCTGGACAGTCGGCTGTCAGATGAATGTATCCGACTCGGAACGGCTTGAAGCCGCCCTACAGGGTGTTGGCTACAGCCCGGCAACCCGTCCGCACGAGGCCGGCTTTATTGTGCTCAACTCCTGCAGTGTCCGCGCCAGTGCCGAGGAGCGCATCATTGGGAAGTTGGGCGAACTGCGGCATATCAAGCGCCGCAATCCTGATACTCGCATTGTGCTCTGGGGATGCATGGTCGGTCCTGAGAATGAGTCCATTTTTAAAGAACGCCTGCCGATGGTTGACTATTTTGTCTCACCATCAGCGGTTGATCAAGTTGTGTCACTGGCCCCCAACCCAATCTATCAACTGGATGAACCGGTACTACCGGTGCGCGACTGGACGCATTCCCCCACATCGGTCTATGTGCCGATTCAATATGGCTGTAACATGACCTGCTCCTACTGTGTTATTCCCTTGCGCCGTGGGCGTGAACAGAGTCGCCCGCTGGAAGAGATTGTCGCAGAAGTTGAGCATATTGTGGCACGGGGCGCGAAAGAGATCACGCTGCTGGGGCAGATTGTGGACTCGTGGGGGCATGACCTGCCGGGGCGGCCCGAACTGGCCGACCTGCTGACTGCCGTTCACGCAACGCCGCATCTGGCGCGGCTACGGTTCCTGACATCCCATCCGGCATGGATGACCGACCGGCTCATTGCTACGGTCGCCGACTTGCCGCGCTGCCAGCACGAGATTAATCTGCCTATCCAGGCCGGGCATGATGCGCTCCTCAAAATGATGCGCCGGGGATATACCGTCGCACGTTACCGCAACCTGGTGGAGAAAATCCGCACGGCTATGCCTGATATAGCACTGACCACGGATATTATCGTGGGGCATCCGGGTGAGACCCGCGCCCACTTTGAAGCAACCCTGGCGCTGGTCGAAGAAATCCGCTTCGACAAAGTGCATATCGCCGCGTTCTCGTCACGACCCGGTACACTGGCCGCCGAACAGGAACACGACCCGATCCTGGCCGTACCTGAAGCGGAAAAACAGGCCCGCCGGCAGGAATTGGAACAACTGCAGGAGTGCCTCGCCACCGAGATCAACCACGCATTCCAGGGACGAACCGTCGAAGTCCTGGTCGAAGGCGAGTCTCGAGGCAAATGGCGTGGACGTACCGGGGGGAACAAACTGGTTTTCTTTACCCACCCTGATGACTGGACCGGACAACTGGTCCAGGTAGAAATCATCCATACCGGCCCATGGTCGCTTCGGGGGCGTCTCGCAAGTACTGAAGCACCTGGTTGATTATATTATGATTTTAAGTGATGCGATAGTGTATGTAGTACAACCGTCGCCGTCATACAATCAACACTGATGGAGATGGCAACGGCTTGCCAAGGAGTGAGAGTTGGCACGACATGATGAAAAGCAACGGTTGCGCCGCCGGTTGCAAGAGCAGGCCATCGAGTTTGCGGCACACAACCGCTGGAATGAAGCCCTGGAAATAAATCAGAAGATTTTGACCCTTGGTGAAGATGCCGATACGTTTAATCGGTTGGCAAAGGCCTACATGGAACTGGGGCGTTACAGCGATGCCCATGATAACTACCACCAGACACTGCGACTCAACCCGACCAACACCATGGCACGCAAGAATCTGGCCCGCCTCGATGCGCTCCTGGCGCGCGGCATTGAGAGTTCACCCCAGGCCAGAACCGCGCGTCAGCAAGTTGATCTACGGCTCTTTATCACCGAAACCGGTCGCACTGCGCTGACAACGCTGGTGGATGTTCCGCGTAGTTCAGCCGTGGATGCGCTGGTCACGGGCGAGAAGATGGAGTTTCGCGTCGAGGGGCGGAATGTGCTGGTTATTGATGCCGACGGCACTATCATTGGTCGCCTTCCGCCAAAGCTGGGGCAGCGCCTCGCCGAACTGATTAGTGGCGGCAATCGCTATATCGCGGCCATCGCCCAGTCTGATCCTCGCCAGTTACGTTTGCTCATTCGGGAAACGTATCAGGCTCCCGATCAGCGGGGCCGCATCTCCTTCCCCGGCAAACTGAGCGGCAGCGAGGGGGTCAGCGGATACATTCCCAGTCTGCCCTATGAGTATGAGACCGATGACCTGCTTGACGAGGAAGAAGTTATCGACGAGCCGGAGGTCGAAAACGAGTATATCAGCGGTGAAGAGGAAGAAGAGGAGATTCGCCTCGACTCAATCGAGAAAGATATCAGCGACGATGATGACGCAAATGAAGAATGATACGCCGCCGGATCTTACAGCCGGACGAGTGCCTATAAGCGTATAGTTCGATAGCTACGCGCCGGTTGGCACCGCTGTACTATTGCTATCTGTATACCAAACCACTATACTCATGCCCAGGCAACGCGATGTTGCCTGGGCAATTTGTTCTTGATCGCAGCATGCGTATGCGCGTCAGGCTGGGAGGTACCCATGATAGACGTTTCACACAAAGGGAAATATTTTACTCCCCGTGTTAGCAAGGAACCCGTCGTGACACTTATTCGGACACACGACTATCTGATCACGGGCAATGTCTACACCCGTCCGGAACACCGGCTCAAGGATGAGCTGAATAGCGACCGAGAACGCTTCCTGGCGGTTACAGAGGTCCAGGTATACGATCCGACCGGCGAGAAGCTATTGTTTGAGAGTAGTTTCCTGCTCATCGCCTACGATCATATTGTGTTGATAACCCCCACAGATGCAATCACGCCTACCCCTGAGTCCGCCCAGGCATATAATGGCGTGAAGGAGGACGTATGAGTCTCCGGCTCCAACCCTTTGTACCGGCCGGGGCGCCTCCTCCGCCGGAAACCGCGCTGGAACAGAGTGCGCCGCAACTCACAGCCAACCTCCCGCCCCAGCCCAACTCTATCGCTGAGACGGGACTGAATATGGGCTTTCTCACCGATCTGATCCTGAAGATCGTCTATTTTCATGGCAACATTACGGGGCAAAAACTTGAAGAAGTTACCAAACTTCCCTTCCTGAATGTTATTGATAAAGTCCTGGAATTTCTCAAACTTGAGGAATATGTTGACATTGTCGGCGCAGAGGGTGGATTTAGCGAACGGTCGTTCCAATATGTTATTGCCAACAAAGGCCGCGCAAAGGTCCACGAAGTGCTGGACCGTTCGCAGTATGCTGGTCCGGCTCCGGTGCCCCTGGATACGTATATCGACATGGTTAACCGGCAGAGTATTGGCGATATGATCATTGA
>CAKZQX010000772.1 GCA_937141995.1 uncultured Chloroflexaceae bacterium
GATCGAGTCGCTGTGGCTGGGGGCGAAGCGCGGCCTGATCGAAGCCGCCAACGAAAGCCGCGAAACCGGCGCGGTGGTCGAATATGAACAGGTAGCGCACGACGGCAACCAGTCCACCTGGTGGCATGTGCGACTGGAACCGCTCAAGGATGAACAGGGGCAGGTCTACCGCATCCTGGGCATTGCCCGGTCAATCACCCAACTGCGGCAGACGCAAGCCCGCCTGGAGCGGCAGCAGGATCTGCTGACGGCCCTGGATGCAGGGTATGATCAGGTAGAGACAACTGCGGATGAGCAGTACCTGCTGACGGTTTTTTGCCGGTTACTGGTGAACCCTGGCGATTACTGTCTGGCCTGGGTTGGTCGCGCCGCGCCGGATAACCCCGATCATCCGGAGCCGGTCGCCTATGCGTCTGCCACGGAGGAAGCAACGGACTGGAGCGTAACCGGGCCGGAACTGGCGCTGGCCCGCACAGTGTTACAATCCGGGGAACCGACCATTATTCAGAACATCCCGGCCGACCCGGAATACGCCGACTGGCACGCGACTGCTAATGCTGCCGGATATACTGCCGCCGCTGCATTGCCGCTGCCGGGCACGGAACGAGCGCATAGCGTTCTGGTGGTTTATGCCGCCACGCCAGATGCATTTGACACAAGTGAGCAAACGCTCCTGCAGCATATCACGCGCATCATGGCAGCCGTCTTACAGTTGTAGTACACCCGCTAACGGCTGCAGATAATCACCAGATGTATTACAATAAATAGAGTTATAACCAGGACGAATACAGAACAAATTACCGGATAGCATTGTACCAGAAGTTTTGTTTCTGTAGTTTTCCAGGAGGCTGTTTGAAAAAGTCGTTGTAGGTCACGCTGGATGAATTTTGGAAAATAGCTCGGATATGCGCCCCAGGAATTCCGGCTTGAGCCGGTGGGATGCCTGCCGGAACAGTGGCATACTGCCGGGAACACCTGATCCGGCGGAAGCCGAGACTCCCGATCCGTGATGTCCGGTGTTAATGTGCAACGTTCATGAAGCGTGACCTACGGGGCAGAGTGTTGGGCCGACATCCGGCCTGTACAGGCTCCTTTTCAGGCAGTTTCTCAGATCTTTATAACACCATCATACGTGCGAGGAAGTTTGTGAGAAAACCAGACAATCAGACCAACCAATCCGAAGACACCACCGGGTCGGCAACCTTGCGACAGCGCGCCGAAGCCGTCTTGCAGGGTGCAACTATCAATCTGGAAGACATATCCGTTGAAGAGGTGCAGCGCCTGATTCAGGAATTGCGGGTGCATCAGGTGGAACTCTCAATCCAGAATGAGGAACTGCGCCAGGCCCAGGAAGAGATCAAAGCCTCCCGCGATGCCTATATTGATCTCTATGATTTTGCGCCGCTGGGCTATCTCACGATTGCCGATGAGCAGATTGTCGAGGCCAACCTGACGGCGGCAACGCTGCTCGGTGTTGAGCGCAGTGCGCTCCTCCAACAGCCGGTTACCCATTTTATCTTGCCGGAAGACCAGGACATCTATTACTTCCATCGCCGGCGACTGACCGAAACCCAGGTACCGCAAATGGATCGCCTGCGTCTGCGCCAGGGCAATAGCTTCTTCCACGCGCGCATCGAAAGTTCGGTCATTGTTCAGCATGGCAAAACTGCCGGCTACCGGATGGCGATTATTGATGTGAGTGAGCAGGTAGTGGCGGAGGAAGCGTTGCATGCTGCTCATGCGCACCTGGAACAGCGTGTGCTGGAGCGAACGGCCGAACTGGAAGCAGCAAATCGTGCCCTACAGGACGAGATTACTGAACGACAGCGCACCGAGGAAGCCCTGCGCCAGAGTGAGGCCCGTTTTCGCCTGGTGCTGCAGGATTCAGCCGTGGTTGTTTTTGCTCATGATCGGGACCTGCGCTACACTGCAATTCACAACCCCACCTGGTACTCCTCGGCGCAAGACTTCCTGGGCAAGACCGATGAGGAACTGATCCTGCCGGAATCAGCCGCAACACTCACAGCCATGAAGCGGCAGGTGTTGGAAACCGGAACGAGCATGCGCAAGGAGGCTGCGCTCCAGTTTGATGGGGAAACCCGCTGGTATGATCTGAAGATCGAGCCGCAGTATGATCCCGACGGCAGTATCATCGGGATTATCGGCGTAGCGACGGATATCACGGTGTACCGCCAGGCAATGAATATTGAGCGCCTGCTGGCCGATGCCAGTGAGCCGTTAACCCGCTCGCTCGATCCGGATGAACGCCTGCGCAGCCTGGCTCATCTGATAGTTTCCACCATTGCCGACATTTGCAGCATTGATACCCTGAACGATAACGGCATGCTGATCCCGACAACCGCCGTCAGTCCGGACATTACCGCAGCCAGTTCGGAGTATCGTTGGACGGAGCCTTATGCGATTGACTTCAACAGTAGCCATCTGGTTGCGCAGATTCTGCGCAACCGGCAACCGCTGCTCCTGGAAGGAGTTGAAGATACCGATCTGCAGGCGATTGCCCACGATACGGAACATCGGGCGTATCTGCGCGATTTGCATATCACTTCCTGCATTGGTGTGCCGTTAGTGGTGCGGGAACAGCCAGTCGGGGTTCTCAGCATGTTTACCACCGGCGCGCGGCAACGCTACGGCCGGCATACTCTGGCGATTGCCGAGGAACTGGCCCGGCGCGCGGCACTGGCGCTCGAAAATGCCCGGTTGTATGCGGCTGAACAGCAGGCGCGCGCCGAGGCCGAAGAAGCGGTGCGCGTGCGCGACCATATGTTCCGGCTGATTTCGCATGATCTGAAATCGCCCCTGGCAACGATCCGGGGGTATGTCCAGTTGCTGCAGCGGCGGATTCATGTCCAGAACCTCGCTGACAATGAACGGATCATGCGTGGCCTGAAGAATATCGAAGCCGCCACCATGCGTATGATCCGGCAGGCGCAAGAACTCCTGGACCTGGCATCGCTCCAGGCGGGTCAACCGCTGACACTCACCCTGGAGCCAATTGACCTGATCGCGCTTGTCCGCCAGGTCGTTGATGATAGCCAGCAACTAAGTGAGGAACACTCCCTCCTGACGCAACTCACACCGGCGCGTCTAACCTGTGCCGGCGATATCGCCCGCCTGGAACGGGTGCTCACAAATCTGTTGTCAAACGCGATCAAGTATAGTCCGCGAGGGAGCAGCGTGTTTATTACCGTAAGCCGGGAAGAGGAGCAGGGCACAAACCGCGCGGTGGTAACGGTGCGTGATCAGGGCATTGGCGTTCCCGCCGAAGATCTGCCCCGGCTCTTTCAGCCCTTCCAGCGCGGCAGTAATGTCGTTAAAACATTCACCGGGACCGGGCTGGGCCTGGCAAGCACTCGACAGATTATCGAGCAACATGGGGGAGAGATTAGCGTGACCAGCGCAGAGGGCGCGGGCACGACCTTTACCTTCTGGTTGCCGACACAGGAGGAGGCCTAAGAGACGGTCTGAAAAGATGATGCGCGCGGTCCCACGGCATGCGCGGTGCCCTGCGCCACCGGACAGCGTCCCCGGAGTCCCGGCGTCAGCCGGTTCCGGCCACACCCTGGCTGACGCCGGGACTCCCGCTCCGGGGCCCGTCGCTCCATGACCAACCCGTTTCAGACAGTCTCTAAGGTCAATACCTTTCAAATACGCTCGCGCAACGCCACAAAGCTACAACGTGTATGCGGTTCTTGGCGCCCGTTGCGGCGTTGCGCGAGCGTATTTGAGTAGCAACAGCACAAATCTTTTCCAACGCGAAAGGCTTCGCTAACAGCGAAGCCCTGGTAATATGTATGCAATCTTTAGCTTGAACGCCTGTGGCATGCCGCGTATCAGTTACACCAGCTCCGGGCACGGCCGGCCGGGAGTTGTAGCACCTGCCCCAGCACCGCACTAGTGAGGACATCTGGATCGATCCGTCCGTCACGCAGGCCAATTACCCGATCCATCTGCTGCGCAACGGTAGGATTATTCGTAACCGCAATAATTGTCAACCCCTGTTCATGATTCAGCCGCCGGAATAGTTCCAGCATCCCATCACGCATCTGAGGATCATCCAGGGCCGACGGCTCATCAACCAGCAGCATCGTCGGGTTGTTGACCAGGGCGCGAGCCAGAGCCGCGCGCTGCTGCTGCATCGGGGTCAGGATTGAGGGCCGCGCATGGGCAAACTCCTCCAGGCCGACCCGCTCGAGCGCTGTGTATGCCTGCTGCATGCGCTCCTGCTCGGACATGCGCCCGAAGGCCAGCGGCAGTGCCACATTCTGGAGCAGCGAGAGGCGCGGCAGCAACCGAAACTGCCGGGAGTAGATGCCGATGTGCGCATGCCGCATTTGCGCCTGCTCAACCCGGCTCAACGCGGACATTTCCTGCCCGGCGAGCCGGTAGTGACCGTACGATGGTCGATCCATCAGCCCCAGGATGGCAAGCAGGGTACTCTTACCACTGGTAGCCGGCCCCATAAACGCAATCATCTCGCCCCGATGAATCGCCAGGGAAACCGCGTCCAATGCGACCAGTTCCCGGCTGCCGGTCTGAAAAACCTTCGAAAGCTGTTGAACTTCAACCACCGGCTCAGTCACATAGTTGAGCATGCACACGTTCTCCGTGCTACTATCCGGCTCCAGAACTTATGAGCAGTTGATCTCATATCTATGCATATTATAAACGCATTGCACAGCTTTTGTCAATAGAAAATTAACAAATTGGCGGAATGCCGACGCAGCGTATAGCTTCCCACCCCGATCAGCCACAACCCGCAACCTGTGCTATATTTCACATGACAGGAGTTACGCGGTCGTTGACCCGACGGCAGATTCCGTCTCCGGCAGGGCGGAAGGTTCCTTTCTTTTTCAGAGCCTGTCTGAAACGGGTTGGTCATGGGGCGACGGCCCCGGCGCGGGAGTCCCGGCGTCAGCCGGGGTGTGGCCGGAACCGGCTGA
>CAKZQX010000773.1 GCA_937141995.1 uncultured Chloroflexaceae bacterium
GAACGGCCCGATGCGCCTCCGGCAGGGCGGTACCGGACATCTTTTTGAGAAGAATTTTGCACAGAGTGCAAAATTCTTCTCAAAAGGTAAAAGAAGTACCACGCTGCCGCTGGCGAATCGGACTTCCAACGGGCGAAACGCCCGGTTTGCATGCCCACCGCGTAACTCATGTTATGAACAGGACGTACGCGGTCGGTTCTACACCAGGTGTTCACCTGGAAGAACGGCCCGATGCGCCTCCGGCAGGGCGGAAGATTCCTGTCTTTTTGACACAATTTTTGATTATGTACAAAATTTGTGTCAAAAAGATAAAACAGCACCATCCTAACACAGGCGAAGCCGGTTTTTTGTCTAGTGAAATATACGTTTGAATGCCGACCACATAAATTGTATGGCTAACACAATGTATGTGGTAAGTGTTCAATTCAGGAACCAGGTTATGTACGATGTCATCATTATTGGCGCAGGTATCGGTGGCGTAACGACCGCCGCCCTGCTTGCTCACAGTGGGTACCGGGTGCTGCTTTTGGAAGGGCATCTTGAGCCGGGAGGATGTATTTCGTCATTTCGGCGTAAACGGCCCGACGGTAGCGAGTACATTTTTGATGTAGGCGCGACGCTCTTTGGCGGCTTTCAGCCCGGCGGCGCGCATGATTGGGTGGCCCGGCGATTGGGCATCCGCTTTCCGGTGGTGCAACTGGAACCGGCGATGCAGATCTGGCTGCCCGACCGGGTTATTACCCGCACAGGTGATCCGCATGGTTGGCAGGTTGAGCGGCAGACTGCCTTTCCGGAGCAGGCAGCGCAGGCAGAGCGCTTCTGGCAGCATCAGGAGCGCCTGGCAGACATTTCCTGGCGGTTTGCCGCGCAGCATCCGCCTATGCCGCCGGAAACGCCCGGTGATCTGCTGCGACTTATTCCGACGCTCCGCCCGGAACTTCTCGGCCTGCTTCCACATCTTCCCCGCACGGTTGGGAATGAACTGCGCCGCTGCGGTTTGACCGACCGGGCATTACGGACATTTATCGATGCACAGCTCCTGATTAGTGCGCAGGTGACTGCGGATGAGTGTGCCTGGCCGTTTGGCAGCGTAGCGCTCGATCTGGCACGGCAGGGGGTATTCTATGTCGAGGGTGGTGCATGGACCATCGCGCGTACTCTGGCTGATGCCTGCATCCGTGATGGCGGTGAGGTGCGTTATCGCACCTGGGTGACGCGCATCCTGCTGGAACATGGGCGGGCTGCCGGGGTGCAAACGCAGACCGGCGAAGTATATCACGCACGCCATGTGATTGCCAATCTGACGCTCTGGGATGTACAACGCCTGCTGGACACAGCCACGCCGCCGGCACTGGAACGGGTCACACGTACCATTCCTGACGCCTGGGGCGCGTTTATGCTCTATCTAGGGGTAGATGCGGCGGCAATTCCGTCCGACCTCTGCGCGCATCACCAGATTGTGTGCGACTATGCTGTGCCGCTGGGGGAGGGTAACAGCGTGTTTCTCTCACTGCATCCCGCCTTTGACACCAGTCGTGCCCCGGCCGGCCGGCGCGCCCTGACTATCTCAACGCACACCCGCCCGGAGCAGTGGTGGGCCGCCCGGTCTGCGGGTCGCGCGGTCTACAACGAGCGCAAGGAGCAGCTTGCCGGGCAGATGCTCGCGGCGGTTGAGCGGGTCTTGCCGGATATCCGCCGCCATATTCGCTACCAACAGAGCGGCACGCCGGTCACATTTCAGCGCTACACCCGTCGCGAACGCGGTATGGTCGGCGGGTTGGGCCAGCGTCCCGCGCAGAGCGGCTTTGCCGGGTTGGGCACCCGCGCAGCTCATGTGCCGGGGCTATGGCTGGTCGGTGACAGCATCTTCCCCGGTCAGAGCAGCGCCGCCGTTATTCAGAGCGGCATCCATGTGTGGCGCACTGTTCGGGGGGAACTACGGTTCGACGCTGCACGACTGCGTAAAGGCACGGCGAAGGTACCGCAAAAATAGCAGCGCAGCAATCGAGTGTCCGTCACACGAGCCGCGCCGTTCCTGCCCCGGCATTCCCCACCGAATCCACTTCGCGCATAACCGGCATAGGTATTTTGCCTCACGTAGTATTAGGCCATCGGACTGATGGCATAATCATTACGTTGTGCGATCATGTTCGTAGTTCTCCTCGCCGCTCACTTTGGCGCGACCTGGCACGATTTGTGCAAAACGTACAATAAGAAATGGCCGAAAGTTGTTGAAATTGTCTAATAAGTGTGCTACGATCTCCGCTAAAGGGAGTTGTACCGTTATCCTCTGATCCGCGAGATCATTCGGATGTGGGGGAGCGGAATGTCAGGATTGACGTAGAACCGATGCATTTATGCCTGGCATAGTAGTTAGCATTACGTAGTGATGCGTGATGTTGCGGACGTAAGCACAATGATGTGCTGCATGGTGACTGCAGCAGTGAAGCAGCAAACAGGAGGCGAGTATGGAAGTTTTAGCACAAATTCAGGGATTTTTGATCGGTCTCATCGGTTGGGCGGCAACAGCCGTGGTGATTGCAAACTCCACAAAGTTAACCCGATCCGACCAACGGGCGCTGACTGTGTTTACCTGGACACTCTGGATGATTCCGGCACTCGGGGCTCTAGTCTACCGGAACTTGATAGATATTAACTCGGCCGCATTTTACTGCGTCAGCACCACGCTGGCGATGGCGCTGTTTGTGTGGCTGACCGGTGCGCGCTGGCGGACCAAACCATAAAACGTACCAGCACAGCATCTACAGCATCGAAGGTAAGCCGCCGACCTGTTTCAGGTCGGCGGCTTCTGTATCTACCGCATGCGGAACCGCGTAAGTCGGGTCACCGAGCGGTTCCTAGGGTTTAACCGTCGTAGTAGAGGAAGAACTCGTAGGGATGCGGCCGCAGTGACATCTGGATCGTCTCGGTGCGCTTGTAGTCCAGGTAGGTGCTGATCAGATCCTCGGTAAAGACATTGCCCTCCATCAGGAATGCGTTATCTTCCTCGAGCGCATCCAGCGCCTCACTGAGCGAGCCGGGTGTGCTGGCGATGTCGGCCTTCTCCGCCGGCGACAACTCGTAGATATCTTTATCGACGGGAGCCGGTGGCTCGATCCGGTTCTTCACCCCGTCCAGCCCGGCCATCAGCATGGCAGCAAAGGCCAGGTAAGGGTTACACATTGGATCGGGCGCGCGGAACTCGATACGGCGGGCCTTCGGCGATGATGAGTAGGTCGGAATACGGACGGCCGCCGAGCGGTTACGCTGCGAGTAAACCAGGTTGATGGGTGCTTCGAAGCCGGGCACCAGGCGGCGATAGCTGTTGGTGGTCGGCGCACAGAGCGCCAGCAGAGCCGGGGCATGCTTGAGGATACCACCGATGTAGTGGCGTGCCATATCCGACAGGTAGGCATATTTGCTCTCGTCGAAAAAGAGCGGCTCACCATTCTTCCAGAGGCTCTGGTGGGTATGCATCCCGCTGCCATTATCGCCAAAGAGCGGCTTGGGCATAAAGGTTGCGGTGTAGCCCAGTTCGTTCGCCGTTGTTTTGACGATATACTTGTAGAGGATGACATTGTCCGCCATCTTCAACAAGGGCCCAAAGCGCATATCGATCTCGGCCTGACCCGCCGTTGCCACCTCGTGGTGATGCAACTCAACCTCAATCCCCACCTGCATCATATTGAGAACGATCTGCGAGCGAATATCCTGGAATGAGTCCAGGGGCGGGGTGGGGAAGTAGCCTTCCTTATGGCGCGGGCGATAGCCCAGGTTCTTCCCACCCCGATCCGCGCCACTATTCCAGATGGCTTCATCGCTGTCCACAAAGTAGTAGCCACTGCTGGCATTCTGATCATACCGGATATCATTGAACAAGAAGAACTCGGCTTCCGGGCCGAAGAAGGCGGTATCGGCAAGTCCGGTTTCTTTGAGATAGGCCTCGGCTTTGCGCGCCACATAGCGCGGGTCACGTGAATAGGGATCACCCGTGATCGGATCACGGATGTCGCAGAAGATCGCCAGCGTAGGGATCTTGAGCATCGGATCAACGAACGCGGTGCTGGGATCGGGGAAGACCAGCATGTCGCTCTCATTGATCACCTGAAAGCCACGGACGGATGAACCGTCAAAGCCCATCCCGTCGGTGAAGTCGCTTTCACCGAACATGCTGGCCGGAACAGAAAAGTGCTGCCAGGTACCGGGCATGTCGGTGAAGCGTACATCCACCATCTGGATGCCCTTCTCCTTAATCAATTCAAGCACACCTTTTGCGTCCAATGTCATGGCATCTGCCTCCTTGTTGCACTCCAGAACAAACGTGGTCCTGCGGATACACCGAGCATAGTAGCATATTATGCAATTTGATAAAAGCGGAAGTAGTTGTCGTGTTCCCCCGAACACCCGGTTCGCGTTCTACGATGGTGGGTTGAATATTGCACTGCCGACGCTGTATGCCGCACACCGCTGCCTGATTCGGGATACAGGCAGTACCGGAAAGCGTATTTGCGGGAAAGCGGCGTGGCTGTATCATCTGCGACCGTGCGGGCACACCTGTGAGGGATTATGGCATATCGCGCACCTGGATGCCGCACAGAACTGACCCGGTCAGGTGAGGCTGGGTACCTCATCCGCGCAGTGATAGAAAAAAAGCTGGGGACTTTGCAATTGACTCGCTGCTTCTTCGCAGAAGTAAAGATACCCTGTGCTATGCGAGCCACCGGTGATAGTCTCCTGATTCGGCTGTGTCTGTTTGGGAACTACTCATAATATGGTACCTGGGTAATATCCTTTTGCGCTACGGTAAGGTTATACAAAAGTTAAGGGCTTCTAGTTGGATGTTTCTTACAACTGACGTGGGAGAGGGTCTGTGCCTTCCGTGGTTCCTGCTGTTGCCGGTCCGGTCACATGTGTAACTGTTCACACTTGGGGGGAAAGAATTTCAGGCCGGGGTCGGTGCAG
>CAKZQX010000774.1 GCA_937141995.1 uncultured Chloroflexaceae bacterium
GCCGCCGGCGAGGGGGGTGGCGCCGAACTCGCGGACGGCGACCTCGTAGCCCCAGTCGCGGAAGGCGCCCTCGGTGAACTTCATGATGTTCCCCTTGTGGACCAGCGTAATGCTGCGGCGCTGATGCGTAATCGCATACTGAATAGCGGCACCGACCAGGCGCTCGGTGCCCTCCCGGCTGACGGGCTTGATCCCGATGCCCACCTCAACTTCACCATTTTCCGCCTTGCCGGCCATCTGCTGAAACTCGCGTACCCTTCCGGCGGTGCCAAAACGCACCTTCTCAAAATCCTGCGGAAAGTTCTGCTGAATAAAATCCAGCACCTTCTGCGCTTCCGGCGTGCCTGCGCGATACTCAACCCCGCTGTAGATATCCTCGGTGTTCTCGCGGAAAATGACCATATCGACCAGATCCGGCCGCTTGACCGGCGACGGCACACCGTGGAAGTAGCGTACCGGGCGCAGACAGACATACAGATCGAGCAACTGGCGCAGCGCCACATTCAGGCTGCGGATACCACCGCCAATTGGCGTCGTCAACGGTCCTTTGATCCCCACCAGGTATCGCTGAAACGCGGCAACCGTTTCGTCCGGCAGCCAGGAGCCGGTTTCGCGGAAGGCTTTCTCCCCGGCCAGCACTTCCATCCACATCAACTTGCGTTTGTCGCCGTACGCTTTGGCCACGGCCGCGTCAAACACGCGCACGCCGGCGCGCCAGATATCCGGCCCGGTGCCGTCACCCTCAACAAAAGGCACAATGGGAATGTCAGGCACATGAAGCCGCCCATCCTGAATCGTGATGGGCTCACCGTCCGGCACTGTATAATGCGTGGCAGTCATGAACGTCTCCCTAACTTTCGAGATCTGTCGCTGTTAGCTCTGATTATACCATCAGTCCTTGCCAGTCTGAACATACCGGGGCATGCCATTCCGTATGCCCGGGGCGCTCCCGGCGCGCAGCTACAATGCCGCCAATCAGGTCATCGGCCGGCACTACGACGCCAACGGTAACCTGCTGCGCGACGGCCACTGCAGCTTCACCACCTATCATCCGGCGAAACGGCATGTGGCAGCGGAGCAGATTCGGGCAGCCCTGCAAAGGGTACGCGACGACCCGCACGATCACCCGATCACCCGGATGTTCACGTTGACGCTGCCGAGTTTTTCCGGCTCCTTTCCTAATAGTGCGGCGGCAACACGCTGGGATGGTGCCGTCGGCGGCGCTCGCAGGCGTTGTACGCGATCTCCATATGCAGCGTTGAACGGCGGGGTATCCGGCTCTCAAGTGTAGACTTTTTCGCCGGATCGCATTGGAATGCGGTTGGTTCGCGTGGCAGCGACCGCCGCTCGAGAAAAGTCTTTCCCGCATCGGGACGGGTTGCGGACGCGCTTCTGCGCGTTCCTACCACAACATGTCTACACCTGAGAGGGGGTATTCGGGGCTACGCGGGATCACCCGAACACATGATCTATTCAGCGTTGGGGTGCGGCAAACCACCGCTTGATACACAGCGCTACAATGCGCCATACTTTGACACAAATGCCGATCTCGGTATAATTTAGACAGATTATCATTAGCAAATGAATCTGGGGGATGCCCATCATGCTTGTGGACTATTTGCCGATACTAGTCCTCTTCCTGATCGCTGTTGCCATCGCCGCCTTCGTGATCGTGCTGTCTTCGCTCCTGGGGCCGAGTAAGCCGTCAGCGCGGAAGATGATGCCCTATGAGTCGGGGATGGACCCGATCGGTCAGGCACAGCGCCGCTTCGGTGTCAAGTTTTATATCGTTGCGATGCTGTTTATTATTTTTGACATCGAGGTGATCTTCCTCTTTCCGTATGCCCTGGTCTTTCGCAACCTGGGTCTGTACGGTCTCGGTGTGATGGGGGTCTTTCTGCTGGTGCTGCTTATCGGATTTATCTATGAGTGGAAGCGAGGTGCCTTGCGATGGGAATAGAACAAAAAGCTGCGGATATGGGTGTGGTGACGACAAATCTGGAGATGGCGGTCAACTGGGGCCGGACCAACGCCATGTGGCCGCTCCTGTTTGGGTTGGCCTGCTGCGCAATTGAGATGATGAGCGCCCAGGCCAGTAATTATGATCTCTCCCGCTTTGGTATGGAGTTGAATCGCCCATCACCGCGCCAGTCCGACTTGATGATCGTCGCCGGGCGCGTGTCGCGCAAGATGGCGCCGGTGGTACGGCACCTCTACGATCAGATGACCGATCCCAAATGGGTGATTGCCATGGGCGACTGCGCTTCCTGCGGCGGTGTTTATAATAACTATGCGATTGTGCAGGGGGTTGATGAAATTGTCCCTGTGGATGTCTATGTTGCCGGCTGCCCGCCGCGGCCCGAGGCGCTGATCGACGGCATTATGATGTTGCACGAGAAGGTGAAGCGCGAAAAGGTTATCGGTACGGAGGAGCAGGACAAGCCGATCTGGGTCATGCGTGCCAATCTGATCCAGGTGAGCATGCCTGACGAGAAGTCGTAGTTCGGCAGTGTGTAGTCGGGGTACGTCGATCGCGGCGTAAGAGCGTATCAGGGGTTGAAGAGGAGTAGGGCAAAAGGGTGGCCCGTCTGAGTTGCAGCATACCTGCGTTCTGACATCGGTCCTTTTGCCCTGAATGATTCTTATGGACAATGCAACGGTAAGACAACATCTGCCGGCGGCGTTTCCGCAGATCCAGACGAACGAGTTTCGGGGTACTCTGCGGATCATGGTGCCGCGTGAGCAGTTGCTTGAGGTCGCCCGGTTCCTGCGGGATACACCGGAGTTGCGCTACATCTTTCTGGAGAATCTGTGTGGTGTGGATTATCTGGGGCGCGAGCCGCGCTTCGAGGTGGTCTACCATCTGCTCTCATTTGAGTACCAACATCGGGTCTGCCTGAAGGTGGGTGTGCCGGAAAATGATCCAACGGTGCCGTCCCTGACCGCGATGTGGCCCACGGCGAACTGGCAGGAGCGCGAGGCGTATGATATGTTCGGGATTGTCTTTAGTGGACATCCGTCACTGCAGCGCATTCTGATGCCCGAAGATTGGGAAGGGCATCCGCAGCGCAAAGATGTGCCGCTGGGCTATGAAGAGGTCGCCTTTACGTTTAATCAGGATCAGATCTACGCGCAGAAGCATTTTGCGAAGGAATGACCGACCTGCTCACGACAGAGAGGAGTTGGGGGTGATGGAGGCGTGAGGCGCTCGCCAGAACATCTTGACAACGTTGCATAGTCCAATGCCTGATTTATCTCCTCGCGTCCATCTTGCCTGTGCTCGTGTCGTCGGTCATTCGATGGAGAATCGTGCATGACGACAGTAACCGTACCGTCCCCAGTTGAAATTACCGGGCCTGCTCGCTCCGGCACCAGAGAGACCATGGTGCTCAATATGGGGCCGCATCACCCCAGTACCCACGGCGTGTTGCGCCTGGTTGTGGAGCTTGATGGCGAGATTGTGGTGAATGTGGCTCCCGATGTGGGCTATCTTCATACCGGTATTGAGAAAAATATGGAGAGCAAGA
>CAKZQX010000775.1 GCA_937141995.1 uncultured Chloroflexaceae bacterium
TGATCGGGCAGGAACATGTCGTTCGCACGCTGCGCAATGCGATTGCTGAGGGACGTGTTGCCCACGCCTACCTGTTTACCGGCCCGCGCGGGGTGGGGAAAACCAGTATGGCCCGCCTGGTAGCCAAGGCGGTGAATTGTGCTGCCCCGGAACCCGAGCGGCCGTGTGGCGTGTGTGACTCCTGCCAGGCGATTGCCGATAATCGGGCGGTCGATGTTATCGAGATGGACGCCGCCTCGCACACGAGTGTGGAGGATGCACGCGAGATTATCGAACGGGTGCAGTTTCGCCCAAACTCCGGGCGCTACAAAGTCTATGTCGTTGACGAAGTGCATATGCTCTCCACGGCGGCCTTTAATGCGCTGCTCAAAACGCTGGAAGAACCACCCGAACACGCTATTTTTATCCTGGCGACCACGGAAGTTCACAAAGTCCCGGTGACGATTCTCTCGCGCTGCCAGCGGTTTACCTTTACGCGCCTGGGTATTGCCGAAATTGCCGGGCATTTGCAGCAAATTGCCGCCGAAGAGCATCTGCAACTCGATGCCGGGGTGGGAGAGGCAATTGCCCGCGCCGCCACCGGCAGTATGCGCGATGCGCTGGGCATCCTGGAGCAACTGGGCTCGTTTGCCGGCAGCACCCTGACCCTGGAGCAGGTGCAGAGTCTGCTGGGTATGACTGCCGCTGCCGAGGTGCATCTGTTGATTGAGGCGCTGCTGAACGGTGATCTGAGTGCGGCGCTGCGGGCGGTTAACAGCGTGGCCGACCAGGGCGCGGATCTGCGCCAGTTTACCCGCGACCTGGTTGAGCGGCTCCGCGCGCTGATGCTGCTGGTTGCCGCGGGCGACCGGGCGCTGCTCGATCTGGGTGATGATGAACTGGTGCTCATGGAGGAGTGGGCCGGGTATGCCGAGGCCGGGATGTTGGTTCAGTGGATTAAGGTTTTTAGTAATCTGGACTATCAACTACGCACCAGTCCCTATGGGCATCTGCCGCTGGAGTTAGCCGTGGTGGAAGCGTTGGTACAGCCGGTGGCGACAGCCCCCGCGCCTGCGCCCCGCCCGGCCCGGACGGAGGGCAAAACACGCCCGGCCGCGCTGGTATCACGCTCGGCGGCGCGGCCGGCGGCGGCATCCACACCGGCACCCGCCGCACTACCACAACCCGCGCCAGAGCCGGCAGAACCACCGGCACCCGCGCCAGAGCCGGCAGAACCACCGGCACCCGCGCCAGAGCCGGCAGAACCACCGGCACCCGCGCCAGAGCCGGCAGCACCACCGGCACCCGTGCCAGAGCCGGCAGAACCGGCACAACCCGCACCAATCACTGAGGAAGCCGCTCCACTTGCATCAACCGAGGCTGCGCCGGTTGCGCCTGCTAATGGAATGACAGCCGCGCCTGAACCTGAACCGGAGCCGCCGGTTGCGGATGATCCGCTGCCGCCGCTTGATGAAGCTGTTCCGGCTGAACCGACCGAACCGGACGGACAGACCGCAATGGCTATGCCGCCTGCCGAAAAAGCAGCCACTGCTGGACGCGATCCGGCGACGGTGCAGGCGGCGAATGCCGACCTTTCCTGCCTGGAGCAGATCGAAACCGTCTGGCCCGATGTCGTCCGTGATGTGCGTCCCCTGGATAAGATGGTCCAGGCGCTATTGCACAACATCCGGCCGATTGATGTCGAGGGGAGTACGATAGTGCTCCAGGCAACCTCACAGTTTCATAAAGATAATATCGAGAAACCCCACAGTCGCCAGATTGTGGAAGAGGTGTTGAGTAAACATCTGGGGGCGCAGTTTACGATTCGTTGTACCATGGAAGTCCAGACCGAGACGCAGGATCTACGCAGCCAGATACGCACATCCCGCAAGGATCGCTGGGTCCGCGCGGCGATTAACGTCTTCGATGCGGATATTATTGATATCGAACAGTCTGAGTAGTCCGAATAAGTTTGATATGTAAAGGAGTAGCCTGATGAATCCACGCCAGATGCAACAGATGGCCCAGCAGATGCAGCGCCAGATGCAGCAGATACAGGAAGAACTTGGTACAACGATGGTTGAAGGCAGCGCCGGGGGTGGGGCCATTACGATTACGATGAACGGCCACCGCGAAGTCCAGGCAGTGGCGATTTCGCCGGAAGTGGTCGATCCCGATGATGTCGAAATGTTGCAAGATCTGCTGCTGGCCGCAATAAGTGACGCTACCCGGAAGGCCCAGGAACTGGCCGAGGAGCGCATGGGGCCCCTGATGGGCGGCATGAAAGGCATGCCGGGAATGTTTTAGCCGATAGAAGGCAAAGGTACGCGGTGAGTCGGCATTTGCATGCTGCGCGCCCGCGTGCCTTCTGCGCTGTGAGAGGAATGGCATGGCTCCAGGAAGCCTCGATCAAAGCTTCGTGGTTGAACCGGTGGCCCGGCTGATCGAAGAGTTAAGCCGCCTGCCGGGGATTGGTCCGAAAACGGCCTCCCGCCTGACCTTTTTTTTGCTGCGAGCTGACGAAGCCCAGTCGCGGGCACTGGCAGAGGCAATCGTTGATGTGAAGGCGCAAGTTGCGCTCTGTTCGCGCTGCTTTAATATTACTGTGGGTGATCTCTGCCCGGTCTGCCTGGATACCGCGCGTGACCAGGCCAAAGTCTGCGTGGTCGAGGAACCACTGGATGTACTCGCTATTGAACGCAGTGGCGTCTACCGGGGGCTCTATCATGTGTTGCACGGCCATCTTGCGCCACTGGATGGCGTGTACCGGGAGCATCTCAAGATTGAAGAACTGTTGGATCGCGCGCGTAGCGAACCAATCGACGAGGTCATCCTGGCAACCAACCCGAATACCGAGGGCGAAGCAACTGCCTTTCTGATACATCGGGAATTGACGCCGCTGGGGGTGCGTATGACGCGGTTGGCGCGCGGGTTACCAACAGGCGGCGACCTGGAGTGGGCCGACGCGGATACGCTTGGGTCTGCTTTGGAGGGTCGGCGTGAGCTGTAGGCCCTGTGCATCCACAATGAGAAGGAGCCACAACACATGAGCCTGACAGATATTCTGAACGAGGCGGTTGATCGGGTCAAGGGGGCCCGCCTTGCCGGGGTTATCGGCAGTGATGGCCTGGGCGTTGAGATGGTGCTGGCGGATGGGTTGCCTCACGACCGGGAGGAGGCCGAGATTGAACTGGCCGGACTGGCGGCGACGGCTTCGATGACGGCCAGTCGCCTGGGTGCGGGGCAGGTGCGCGATATTATCATCGAAGCGGATGATCTGACGTACCTGGCCTCGATGATTACGCCGGGCTATTTCGCTGTGATCGGAATCAGTTCAAATGGCAACCTGGGGCGGGCGCGGTTTGCGGTGCGCCAGATGGTCAGCCGGCTGCAGACTGAGTTGTAGGCCGACGGTACTCTGTGAGAGACTGTCTGAAATGGTGGCTCGTATCGGTCATACGTCAATGATGGTTGCCCGGATACACCGGACAGTGCCCCAGGAGTCCCGGCTTCAGCCGGTGTGTGGCCGGAACCGGCTGAAGCCGGGA
>CAKZQX010000776.1 GCA_937141995.1 uncultured Chloroflexaceae bacterium
GGGCACCCAGCATGCCGTGGGACCGACGTGAATCATCTTTTCAGACAGTCTCTCAGATATAACCCCTAACTCCTAACCCCTCCTCTAACCGCAATACCTTTCAAATAACCAGGCTTACCTGGTTCCTGATCTAGAAGAGGATACCGCCCCCGCCAAACATGGGGTCGCCTGATCCATGGCAGCAGTGGCCGTTTCGCGGTGTTCGTTCATTTCGCGGCTTTCGTGGTCCAAACGCCCACCGCGTAACTCCTGTTACTGACTCAGATATAACCCCTAACCCGTAACCGTTAACCCGTAACCGTTAACCCCTACTTCCTACTCATCCAGGAATGAGAGTTGCCCCGGTGTTGTGCGGTGATCGTTGGCATTGGCAGGATTGTCCGATTCGGCTGGTTCATTTGACTTGGGTGAATCGGACTGATCTTGCGCCGGTTGTTCTGGTGGGGCAGGCGCGGTGGGCGCATCTTCCCCCGGTTCGCTGCTGCGGACCAGTTGTTGCAACCCGGCCTCATCCAGCGTGGGAATGCCGAGCGATTGCGCTTTCGCCAGTTTATTCCCCGCCTGTTCCCCCACAACAACATAGCTGGTCTTCTTCGTCACGCTGCCGGTGACTTTGCCCCCGTTGGCCTCGATCAGTTCGGTGGCCTGTTCGCGGGTCAAATTGGGCAGCGTGCCGGTCAGCACAAAGGTCTGCCCGAACAGGCCGGTTGTGTGCCGGGCGCGGCGCGGCGCGGCGCTCGTCAGGTTGACGCCCGCAGCACGCAACTTCGCCACCACCCGGCGCTCGTCCGCGCGCTGGAAGAAATCAACGATGCCGGCGGCGGCGACCGGTCCAATGCCCTCAATCGCCTCCAGGTCTGCCGGGGTTGCATTCATCAGATCATCTAGACTGCCGAAGTGATCGGCCAACACCTGCGCCGCCACGCTACCAACATAGCGGATGCCCAACCCGACGATTAGCCGGTCAAGTGGGCGCTGCTTGGACTCGGTGATGGCATTGAGCAGGTTCTCGATACGTCGCCGGCCGAAGCCTTCCATCCCCGCAAAGTCCTCGGCGCGCAGATAGTAGAGATCGGCCACATCCTTGACCAACCCGGTGTTGACAAACAGTTCGGCCTGTTTCTCGCCAATGCCGATAATATCCATTGCGCTCCGGCTGACAAAATGCTCCACCCGGCGTACCAGTTGGGCCGGGCAGATCCCAAAGTTGGGACAGCGCCAGGCGGCTTCGCCGGGGACGCGTTCCAGTGGTGTACCGCAGGCCGGGCAGTGGGTGGGAAACTGGTAGGGTTGCTCGGTTCCGGTGCGGCGGCCGGTGATCGGCCCGACAACGTAGGGGATGACATCGCCCGCCCGCTTGACCGTCACATAATCACCCACCCGAATGTCGCGCTCGGCGATGTAGTCGGCGTTGTGCAGGCTGGCATTGCGCACCGTGACACCGCCGATCTCAACCGGCTCCAGTTCGGCGTTGGGGGTGACAACGCCGGTGCGCCCGACGTTGACGCTAATGTTGTGTACTTTGGTGGTTGCTTCGCGTGCCGGAAACTTGTAGGCAATCGCCCAGCGCGGGTCGCGCCCGACCACGCCCAATTGCTGCTGCTCGTCGAAATTATTGACCTTGATCACTACGCCGTCGGCCTCGTAGTCGAGCGTGCCGCGCCATCCAGTCGCGGCAGTAGGCAATCCCCTCGCCGAAGTCGCTAAAGTGGCGTGCATCGCGGTTGGTGGGAAACCCCAGGGCCCGCAGGTAGGTCAGCGTCTCCCACTGCGAGCGCAGGTCTACGCCGCTGAAGGGGCCGACGCTGTAGGCGAAGAAGCGCAACGGACGAGTTGACGTAACGTGTGGGTCTTTCTGGCGGAGCGAACCGGCGGCGGCATTGCGTGGGTTGGCGGCAACGCGCTCACCGGCGGCGGCCAGGCGCACATTAAGCCGGGCAAAATCGGCGATGCCGATGTAGACTTCGCCGCGCACCTCGATCATAGCGGGGGGTGGGTGGGGCGTCTCGGATGGGGCCGGCCGACGCAGCGTGAGCGGCATACTCATAATCGTACGTAAATTTGCCGTAACATCCTCGCCAACCTCGCCGTCGCCCCGGGTTGCGCCGCGCAGCAGTTGCCCCTCCTGATAGGTCAGCGCTACAGCCAGGCCATCGATCTTAGGTTCGATCACGAAGGTGGGTGTGGCGGCGGGACCAAGCAGTTTGCGGATGCGGTCATGCCAGGCATGCAGATCGTTCTCGTCAAAGGCGTTGCCCAGCGAGAGCATCGGCTGCGGATGACGCACTTTGGCAAAGTGGTCGGCGGGTGGCGCACCGACGCGCTGAGTGGGCGAGTCGAACGTGCGCAGATCGGGATGCTGCTCCTCCAGCGCACGTAGCTCACGCATAAGCCGATCATACTCGGCATCGCTGACAAGCGGATCGTCGAGGACATAGTAGCGGTAGTTATGTTCGCGGATCTCGGCGCGCAGTTCGGCGGCACGCTGGGCCGGGGGTGTCGTTGTCATCGGGAAAACTCTCTCCTGGTACAGGTCTGAGCGGTACGATTGCTGCGCTCGTGACGGATGCGTTGTTTCACCTGCCGATATTGTAGCAGAGTGGCGTGGCAAGGAGTGTCACAATTGGCGGCATCTGACCGGATTTTGTCGATCATGCGCATTTCTGGTCGTAGTATCAGCAGGTACTTGTGGTGGTATCAGAAAAGGACTCCCGGTTGATAGCGCATACATTGGGGAAGTAGTATAGTGTCATCAATCCCTTCTCTCTCCCCCTCCTTCGCACAACTCCCTGGCAACCGGCCAGGGAGTTGTGTTTATTTCAGCCATCTGCCTGGTTGCCACGGAGATTTTTTGCCACCGAGGACACGGAGGTGGGGCCGTGCCACCGTAGCGCGATGTGTGGTATAAGTGTGATGTTCTCAGCTTCTCATGCCACTGTGCCGGCAAACCGGCAATCTACGAGAACGAGCGCAATGGGCACAACGGCAGCACGTTCTCGTGGATCATTGCTGTGTCCTCGGTGCGCGCTGTGGTGATGACAATAAATCGGTATCAGTTCTTCACGAAAGGAATGGGTTATGAGCAGTTGGTCGCCGGATGTGTTCAAGGAAGCCTGGAATTTTGCCACCCGTTACCACCAGGGTCAGACCTACGGTGGCCCGGCGGAGGGCGAGCAGATCCCCTATCTCAATCATATTGCCGGTGTTGCAATGGAGGTAATCTGGGCACTGCCGACTGATCCGGCGCTCGATAGCCACCTGGCGATCCAGTGCGCGCTACTGCATGATGTGATTGAGGACACGTCGGCAAGCTACGAACTTGTACAGGCGCAGTTTGGAACCCCTGTGGCTGATGGCGTGCTTGCGCTGACCAAAGATGCGCTCTTGCCGTCCAAAGAGTTGCAGATGGCGGACAGCCTGCGGCGTATTCAGTTGCAGAGCAAGGAGATCTGGATGGTCAAACTGGCTGATCGGATTACCAACCTCTACCACCCGCCCTACTACTGGGACAATGCAAAACTGCTGGCCTACCAGCAGGAGGCATGGCAGATCTACGCGGCGTTGCATACGGCCAATGCAGCGCTGGCAGAGCGATTACACCTGAAAATTACGGAGTATACCGGGTATCTGCGCTAAGAGACTGTCTGAAACGGGTTGGTCATGGGGCAATACCGTTCAAATAACCGGGCTTACGTGATTCCTTCCCTGGAAGAGGATACCGCCTCCGGCAGGGTGGAAGAAATCATCCTTTTTTCACAA
>CAKZQX010000777.1 GCA_937141995.1 uncultured Chloroflexaceae bacterium
GAACCCAGACCAGCCACAACGCGACAAGAGCCGCCATCGCCCATCCCGCGGTCAGGGCGAGTGCCACGGCCAGCACGATCGTGAAGACCTCGTAAGGTCCCCGTTCGCGGGTCATCACCGCGCCGGTCGGGTTGCTGGGGTAGCCAATCAGGAGGGCGCGGGTTTTGGGCGTAATCGCCGCCTCGAGCGCCTCGGCCGTCACCTGGAAGGACTCCTCCGCACTGGTCGGTACATACACTGGTCGCGCACCGGAGAAAGCGACACAGGGACCATAGGCGACAAAACAGGGCTCCGGGATAATCACCTCATCGCCGGGGTCCAGCAACGCCAGGGCAGCATTCTGCAATGCTTCACTGGCACCTACCGTAATGAGCAACTCGCGCTCCGGATCGTAGCCTACATCATACAACCGCTGAAGATGCTCGGCGAGCGCTACCCGTAATTCAAGCAGACCAAAATTTGACGTATAGCCGGTAAAAATATCAATTGATCGTTGACCTGCCGCACGAATCGATGCAGGCGTAAGAAAGTCCGGCTCCCCCACCCCAAGCGAAATCACATCCGGCATAGTCGCGGCAATATCGAAAAAGCGGCGAATACCGGACGATGTCATTGCGCGAACGCGGCGCGAAACACGTTCACGGAGCATAGTACAGGCTCCTCAAGTGGACCGAGGATACGTGATATGATTATGAAAGTGCGGTTCTGTGACAATCTGTTATCCCGAAGTCCATCATCAATCAAAATCTTCCTGTTTCAGATGCGTATATTATCACACCTTATCGCAAGATGCCAGAGACAAACCGATGACGATAGTACTGGTGTGGTTCTGAGAGAGGTACCAGGATGCCGGCGTATGAATCCGGGGATGGCACAGCACACGAACCGTTACTGATTATCTCTATCCGTTGATACAGTAGCAGGAGTTACGCAGTCCCGCGTGTGGATAGACTTTGCGCCTCCGGCAAGATGGAACAGGACATGCTTTGCTGTCGCAGGCGCAATTAGCCGTCCACCAGGACCGATGCCTGGGTCACACGTTCGCCGCGTAAGTCCTGTAAGTAGGACAATGTTATGACTGAAACCGATACTATGTTGAATGCCATTGCGCCGCTGGACGGGCGCTACCGCCGGGATGTGGCTGCGCTGGCCGCCTATTTTAGCGAGGCGGCGCTGTTTCGCTACCGGGTGCGCGTCGAGGTGGAGTATCTTATCTTCCTATCGCGTACACCCAGCCTGACGTTTGTGCCCCCGCTGACCACGTCTCAGCAGGCGATGCTGCGCGCGCTCTACCGCCAGTTCAGTCTGGAAGATGCGCAGGCGGTTGCCGCCTGGGACCGGCGGGTGAACCACGATGTGAAGGCTGTGGAGTACTGGTTGCGTGAGCGTCTTGTCGGATTGAATCTGGAGGATTGGGCCGAGGCGGTGCATTTTGCGCTGACCTCCGAAGATGTCAATAATCTGGCCTATGCGCTGCTGGTGCGTGAGGCACGAGATCTGGTGCTGCTGCCTACCCTGAATGAACTGCACGGCGTGCTGCGTGAACTGGCCTTTGACGAGGCCGAAACGCTCATGTTGAGCCGTACGCATGGACAGTCCGCCACCCCAACTACCTTCGGCAAAGAGATGGCCGTCTTCGCGTCCCGGTTGCGACGCGCTACCGCTGATCTATCGGCGGTACAGTTGACGGGCAAACTCAATGGCGCCACCGGGACATTCGCCGCACATGCCGCCGCTATGCCGAACGTTGACTGGCTAACCTTTAGTCGCGCATTTATCCGTACCCTCGATCTGGAGCCGCTCCTGGTGACCACCCAGATCGAGCCGCACGACACACTGGCAACTCTCTGTGACACGCTTAAGCGCCTCAATACGCTGTTGTTGGACCTCTGCCAGGACTACTGGCGCTACATCAGTGACGGCTATCTGATTCAGGCGGCGCAGGCGGGAGAGGTGGGGTCATCGACCATGCCGCACAAAGTCAACCCGATTGACTTTGAGAATGGCGAAGGCAACCTGGGGTTAGCCAATGCGCTGCTCGAGTTTTTCAGCCGGAAGCTGCCGGTCTCGCGCCTCCAGCGGGATCTTTCCGACAGCACGGTGCTGCGTAATCTGGGGGTGGCGTTTGGCTACAGCTTGCTGGCCTATCGCCGCATCCAGCGGGGGTTGGGTAAAGTTGCCGTCAATCGGGAGTATCTGCTGGAGGTAGTACGGGCGCATCCCGAAGTGCTGGCCGAGGCAGTACAGACGATCCTGCGCCGCGCCGGGTATCCCCAGCCATATGAAGCGCTCAAGGAGTTGACCCGCGGACGTGTCCTGACGCCGGCAGACCTGGCGACCTTTATCGCCAATCTGGACGTTGATGCCACGGTCAAAAACGAACTCAGTACACTGACGCCGGAGGGCTATGTGGGCCTCGCTGCAAAGCTGGCACGCCTGCGTGAGGGATAGCCCGCTTGCCGCCGAGAGCCCGCTATTCCAGGTTGTGGGGCGGACGCGCTTCTGCATCCCTACGAACATCCATTATCACCATGCTCAACAAACCGGCAGAAGCGCGTCCCTACGGAACAACACCGCCGGCAGCACAGGGAACCGGGGCGCGCGGTAGGACTTGAATGCTATGCGCCGGGGTGCCGGCAGTACTAGCATCAGCGGCACCTTCTGACCTATTCACATACCGGGGGTTGTATGTTATAGTCACCAGCAGTGGTCAAAGGGTTAGTAGTGTCGCACTAGAGCGCTCTGGTCCGCTGCTAACCCTCCAGCCAGACTAACAACTCTCTCCGGTCGGCACCGGAAGATTGCCCATCATTGGATTTCTCAGCACGAGCAAAGGGACACATGTACCGGATTCCGTGGCATAATGTCCACTAGATGCGTTCCGCAGAGACGCAGCGGGCGCAGAGATAACCAACACTTTTATGCGTGTTGCCGACACAACAAAGCAGGCATGTGGACGGAAGCACTGCCTGCTTACAAGTTTCGTTTTTCGTTAGCACACGTTCAAGCAAACACCTATGCCGACTCGGGCAGATCCTCTTGCTCATCTAACCCGCCCGCCCCCCGCTCGTGGGCCAGCGCCAGACCAATCCGCGAACTACGTAATCGCCAGAGCAGGTTTCCCAGTGCCGACCCGAAGCGATCAATAAGCTGCTGGCGGGTACGCCCTGCATAATAGCGTTGGCGTACATACTCTTCCAGTTGCATATCCTCACCAATTGCCCGAAACTCTTCCTGTATCGTATCCTGGCTGCTTGTCGAGCGTACCTTGAAGTTAACACTATCGAAACCAAACGTAGCGGCGACATCGATCAGGTGCGGCAGCGATTCATATGGCGGTTTCAGTTCCAGATCGGCCCGCGCATAAATACCCACCTGCCGGGTATTGGCTACGGCCTGCTTTAACTGTGTTCTAACCTGAAATGACTCAAACACCCGCGTCGAGTCAAAGTCAAACCGCAACACTTCACAACCTGCCTGAAGCATCTGCTTGAGCAGCGCCATATCCAACCGCTCGGTATTGACCACACCTTCCCAGGCGATGCGCATATCAGCATCATGGAGACGCGTCAGGAACTCGTGGAGCCAATCCAGATCTGTTGTTAGGGCTACATCCGGAAAGAAATAATGCCGGATACCATACTCGCGTGAGACACTACGCAGTTCGGAGACAATCTGTGCCGGTGCGCGCAGCACAATCTGATCCGGGTGCTCACTACGCGGCATACCGATCAGCAGGGTCGTCTGTAACTCATTACCGACCGCACGCAGGCCATACTGCTCCAGCGATAACAGATGACGAGCCGGAGACGGCAGTTGGTCAAGATCCTGGACAATGGCATCCGTTGCAGGTGTACTCCTGGTGACAATTTTTTCATTTTCGGAGAGCGATCCGGGTTGCTGATTAATCCAGGCAAGAACTTCGGCACAGGCATGTCCGATCGCCAGTTCACCGCGCCGTAACTGCATCGGCACAACATAGCTATGCTGTGCATCTAATAACTCGACTGCGTCTTCCAGATGCGAAAGCTGCTCGCCCACAACAATCACAACCTGCGGGCGAAACGTTTGCAGAGGTCGCAACGCCACCACAAGCGGTACATCCGGCGTCAGCGCCAGATCATAGATCCGGACAATATGGCGCTGATGCTCAAGCACTGCGGCGATATAGGCCAGCGTAAGCGGTGGTGCTACCAGCGGCTCATTATTTGGTAGGACAATCAGGGCTACGTTCACGGACAAACCTCATTCAGCGTTAGTGCAACCGTACCGATCAGTTTACTACGACAAGCTGACGCAGAGGTGAACATCTCCTGGGAAAAGAGTAAAAAATGCTTCAGACTCACCGACGCGAGCCTAAAGCACCCGGAGAGCAGCATTGCCGTTGCAGTGTACCATGTATGCGTCATTGGACCAGATACAATTATATCAAACAGCTTCTTGCAACACACCCAGCGTCTGTTCTCGATCGACCAGCGGAAGCGCGAACGTAAAGCGGCTCCCCTGATCTACCTGGCTCTGAACCCAGATACGTCCGTTATGTCCCTCAACAATCTGTTGACAGATCGATAAACCCAGGCCTAGATGGGTGCCCTGGTTCGACGGCGCATGATGCGCCCGATAGAATCGGTTGAAAATTTTTGCCTGCTCTTCGGGAGCGATACCCATTCCCGTGTCGCTGACATAAATTTGCACTTCAGTATCGCATACTTCCAAGCCGATTGCAATAGTACCACCGGCTGAAGTTGCTTTTATCGCATTCTCTGCCAGGTTGGTAATCACCTGCCCAATCCGTTCGCCATCCACCAGCAACTCTGGAATGTCGGGTTGAACCTCGGACACCAGCGTCAATCCGGCCTGCTCCGCCTGAAGCTGTAGCCGCACACAGGTTGACTTGACCAGCGCAGCAACATCACACCAGTCAGGCTGTAACCGTAGCCGCCCGGAGTCGAGGCGATTAAATTCCAGCAACTCCGTAATGCGTCCCTTCAGTTGTTCAACCTGACCGTCGGCGAGACCCAGGAACTCCTCTTGCATGTCGGAGAGTGGCCCGGCACGCCCTTGAAGGACAATTTTCAGGAAGCCATTGAGGGTATTCAGCGGATTGCGTAACTCATGCGAAACCATTGAGATAAACTCGGTACGCGCCCGCTCTTCGGCTTTGTGATCCGTAATATCGTGCAGTACGACCGCCACATGCGACGGGTTTTCCTCGGCAATACGTACCAGTGAGGCAAATGCCTGGAAGACCAGTTCGTCATCGTCATCTTGCGTGCCAACGCGGAGTTCCCGACGCAACTTCATCGTTTCTTCGCTCCGCACATCACCCGCTAACCGGCGCAACTGCGCATGCAGGCTTGAACGGGAGGCGGCTGCACTGGACAGCACCTGGTAGGCAACCGGGGTGGCAATATCAACTTCATTGCGGCTATTGAACACGATTAGTCCATCGCCAATATCACGCAATACCGCCTCAAGCATAGCTTCCTGGTGTGCAAGTTCGGAATGCAGTTCAGCATTGTTAATTGCAACCCAGGCTTGAATACCGAAGGAGTTCAGATGGCGGGCTTCAGACGAAGTAAAGACCTGACGCTGCGTACTTAACACACTCAATGCCCCGCGCACAACACCATTCACATCAATCAGTGGTACACTCAACGCCGCAATAACACCGCTACGATAGAGATCCTGCCATTCTCGCTCACGGAGGGTATCACTGACAATTAAAGCACTCTGCTGCTGCACAACGCGCCGCGCCAGCGGCTCGGCCCAATCGGTGGGCAGCACCACATCAAGCGAGAGCGTATGATGTGTAAATCCCGACTCATTGGAGAGCGAAAGCGCTGCCGCCGAAACACGGGCCGTGCCCAGCATCTGCATCGCGTTGTCGAGGATCTGACTAAACACCTGTTCAAGGTTCAGTGACCCGGTTACGGCACGGAGACTCTCTTCAAGCGCCTGCTGTGAACGAATACGCACACGCAGGTCATTGTTAATACTCTCCATCTCCGCCACCCGCGACTCATACGACTGGCGCTGGCGTTCAAGCTGTTGTTCCAACCGGATATTATCACTCAGTCGGCGCTGACCAAGGACAATTACCAGCGTGACGAAGACCAGACTGCCACTCAGAAGCCCCCAGTAGGCCGGATTATGCTGTACATCGGTTAGACTGGCTGCCAGGTACAGGGGACCAAGCAACGCGGGAACCAGCAGCATCCAGAGGAAATACCGACGGTACAGGAGTGCTTTAATTGCCAGCACTGCATAGAGCGGAAAGATATCCGGATGGAGCGGACCACTGGCCATCAGCAGCAGAATCACCAGTAGTGCATCGCTCAGAATTGAGCCGACATGGAAAACCCTGTGCCAGGCATGCAGGTGACTCAGGCGTGGGTGGCGTAGCGCAATCAACAGTGCGAGATTAAACAGCGCATAGCCCACCAGCACAGTCCAGGCACTGGAGGTAAGCTGCAGGTTTGCAAACCACCAGGCAATCCCAAAGATGGGCAACGGCAAAAGTGAACGTGCCCGATTACGACCCTGAGGCTGCAACCAGGGCTGAGCACGCGCAAGAAATACATCACTAGCAGTCATAGGCCAACATCTCCTGAGGGGGAATTGTGTATAGCACAGACAGCCTATCTTCAACGCATCGCAGACAACACGCCACCAGGTTTCCGACGATTATCACAGCTTCCCAAACCACTATGCTTCAAACTTATACCCAAGATTACGAACAGTAATCACATGGTGCGGATGCTCCGGGTCTTTCTCAACCTTGGTGCGCAGTCGGCGAATATAGACCGCCACGAGATTACTTTCCCCTTCATAGTCATAGCCCCAGACCTTGCTGAGGATCTGGCTGGTATTCAACACACGGCCTGAATTCTTCATCAGATAGTAGAGCAGGCGAAACTCGAGCGGTGTCAACTCAACGGCCCGACCATCATCGAACAGCACTTTATGCTCGACCGGGTCCAGGGTAAGACCACCCTGGCTCAGGCGCGAAGATGGATTAAGCATATCGCTGTTGCGCCGCCGAAGCACCGCCTCAACCCGCGCCAGCAACTCGGAAGGCTCGAACGGCTTGACCAGATAGTCATCGCCACCGATCTGCAAGCCCATAACGCGATCCTGCAACTGTGAACGTCCGGACAGGAAAATAATGGGCACATCAGAGGTGCGCCGGATCTGACGACAAATATCAAAGCCGCTTGACTTGGGCATCATAACGTCCAGGAGGATCAAATCCGGGTTGTGTTGCTCCACCGACTGCAAGATGGTCGATGCATCATATGCCTTGTATACGCGGTATCCTGCCTCTTCGAGTACAAATGAAGTCAATTTCACGCTAGGTATATCATCATCGGCAACCAGAATATGCATTGCTGCACTCCTTAATATGTTCCAGGTAGTTGTTTGTAGGCAGCGAAAAATCGGGTGTCCCTATCTAATATATAACTCCACGAAGCTGCATAAAGTTACGCGGATCTGGCGAGACTTTGAAAATCCCGTTGCGCGCAACGTACGGTCGTTTCCATTGAGCATAGCCGACACCGCAATTACCGAACAGGCGTGGACAGAACTGGAGGTTTGTGCAGGACACCCGGGTACCCGAAACATGGCCCGCTTACCGCAGTTGCTCTGATGCAACCGCCGGTTAACCAGGCACACCCCGACCGGACAACGCGAAGATGGATCACGGTCATCCCAAGGCACACCGCGAGGGCAAGCTGCATGGCACACCTTCGCGGTGCCTTTGGTTACCGCTGTGGCGAAAAGGAGTTATGTACGTTTCTGCAACTAGTAAGCGTTTTCCTGCTTGCCGGTTAGAAACGCAACGACTGTTTTTAGAATAATCTTGACATCAAACAGAAGCGACCAGTTCTCTATATAGTAGAGATCATAGCGGGTGCGCTCCTCAATACTGGTATCGCCGCGCAGTCCATTGACCTGGGCCCAACCGGTAATTCCGGCTTTTTCCTTGTGGCGGCGGCGGTAACGCGGAATCTGTCGGCTGAAATGTTCCACCCACTTGGGCTGTTCCGGACGTGGTCCCACCACACTCATATCACCCAGCAGCGCGTTAATAAACTGAGGTAACTCATCAATTGAGTAGCGGCGCAGCAACGCCCCCAACCGCGTCACGCGCGGATCATTCGGACGAGTCCATCCTGGCCCTTTTTGCTCGGAGTCGGCACGCATCGTGCGAAATTTAAGCATCCAGAAGGGCTTCCCGTCAAGGCCAACCCGCTCTTGCAGAAAAAAGACGGGACCAGGTGAATCCAGGCGCACCAGTAACGCTACCAGGATCAACAACGGTGCGGTCAGGAGCAGGACCGCGCCGGCGACAACGATATCGAGCCCCCGTTTGAGCGTCTGGTTCCAGGGACTGTCCAGGGCCGCATTTTTTACGCTGACCAGCGGCAGACCGCTCAGATCACCAATCGAGACCTCATTGTTGGTGATGAGATGGAAGGTATCCGGATACACTTTGATCGTGACAGTCTCGTTATCAACCGACGAAATAATATCGAGGAGGTCATCGGGTGTGCGCCCGGAGAGAGCCACCAGCACTTCATCAGCCTGAGTTGCGCGTACAACCCGATCAAGGTGGCTGGTGCGGCCCAGGACCGGCAGCCCTTCGACCATG
>CAKZQX010000778.1 GCA_937141995.1 uncultured Chloroflexaceae bacterium
GGATCAACTGGAGCATGAGCGGAGTATAACCCAGCCAACCGCCAATGTTGATCGCATTGGCGTTGTCCTGGACCAGGACAGCCTGAAACTCACCCCCGGACGACCGGAGGTGTGCCGCCTGACCCTGGCCAACCTGGGGCAACAGGTGGATCATTTTACCGTCACGGTCGATGGCGTGCCGGAAGAGTGGTTAGCCGGCGCGCCGCCGGTGGTCCAACTTAATCCGGGCGCGCAAACCCTGGTAACACTGAACATTGCGGTACCAATGACGCCGGAGAGTCGTGCCGGCAACTATCCGGTGACGATTCGCGCCCGCTCGCGTGAAATCCCCAGTGAGTCCGGTTCAGCACCCGCCACCTGGATGGTCGCGTCCTTTACCGCCGGTAGCCTGGAAATCAAACCCAGGCGACAGAGCAAACGCGGGAAAGCTCCCTACACGGTTATTGTGAGCAACGCGGGCAATGCCCCGGCAACCTACACGCTCTCCGGCAGCGATGACGAAGAAGCCCTCGATTACCGCTTCCCCAATGACCGCGTGACGCTGGAACCGGGCAACACCCTGAAGATTAAACTAACCGTGCGGCCCCAGGGGTTGCGCTGGTTTGGCGATTCATACCGGCACAACTTCACCATCCAGGCGCAGCCGGAACAGAAAGGCGAGCTACAGACCGCCGGTGCGCAGTATGAGCAACTGGCGCTGCTGACCCGCGCCCTGTTGATGCTTATTTTTATCCCACCCCTGATCATTGGGGCATTGATGCATGGATATGGACGGCTGCCCATACCCTTAAACGCTGGCAGGGGCTTCCTGCTTTCGCCCACTCCAACCATGACCGGAACGGCGACGGCGACTCCTACGGTGACGCCGACCAGCACACCATCACCAACGGATACACCGACCGTGTCACCAACTGACCTACCACAACCAGAAGTACAGCAACAGCCACCGCAGCAGCAGTCACAGCCGACACCATCACCGGCGCCGACCGACACCCCCGTGACCCCGACGACCGCGCCAACGGTGACACCGACACCCCGTCCCCTGGCATGTCTGCCGGGACGGCAACTGCAACTGGCCGGACAGGGGCCGCCTAACACCCCCTTCCTGGTCTATTTTGATCCGCAAACCGGCCCGGCGGAGCTTCCCGATCCGCTGATTCCGGTGGGTGGTGGGGTGACAAATTCCAGTGGCGCTTTTGTGGTAACGCTTGATCTGCAGCGCACAAATGCCGGACCCTACACGATCAGTGTGCGCCCGCGCGGAGCCAGACTCTTTGGCGTGGACGACTTTACTATCAACCAGGTGGGCACGGGGCGCACCGGCCTGCAGCCGATCCAGCCACATATTCAAGGCAACCTGATATCTTCCGACCAGATCACCTGTGAGGTACCGGGCACTCCAACGGTGACACCAGCGCCAACTGAGACCGACGATCAGGCAGGGGAAGAAGGAGAGAGCGGCGAGGAGGAGGAGGAAGCGGAGTAGGGACGCGCTTCTGCGCGTCCGCATCCTACCCCATTTCGTAGGAACGCGCTCGCTGGAGCATGCCCACGCTCCGTCAGCGACAACGGCTGTCCAAACGACTGAAACTCCGCCGGTTCAAACTCTAGCGCCCGCTCTCAACGGGCCGGCGTCGTGATCCGGGCGGCCTTGGGTGCGCACCATGCTGCCGCAGGTGCAGCGGGCCATGCATCCAGGCACCACCTGGTTTGGAATCGACCGCGTAACTTCTACCAGGATAAGGGAGAGCTATGGACATCAAGCAACTGACCGATGAGATGAACCGCTTTGTGACGGCGAAGGGCTGGTACGAACCGGACTCGCCCTTCGCCCAGACGCCGCGCAATATCGCCACCTCAATTGCCATCGAAGCCGCCGAGATCCTGGAGCATTTCCAGTTCACCGAGGAGGCGCAAGACCGCGCGGAACTGGCGGGCGAACTGGCCGATGTTGCGCTCTACCTGTTGCAACTGGCCTACCTGACCGAGATCGATCTGGAGCAGGCCATCCTGGACAAGCTCCAGCAGAACTACGGGCGCACGTGGGAAGGGCCGGGGTAAAGGCCCGCTTGAGCAGGAAGCGCAGTGGGACGGGGGACATATAATGCATCAGGTAGATTGGAAAAAATTGATTTCACAGGAGCGATATTTTACTACCGATGTGTTGTTATCGCCACAGCGCACACCGAGGACGCAGCGATGATACACGGGAACGTGCCGCCGCTGCGCCCGTTGCGCCCGTTCCGGCTGATTGCTGGTTTGCCGGCATATTGGTAAAAGCGCGGCATAGCCCTTTCTCCGGTTGTGACGCGAGATAAGGGGGGGCTGGTCGGAACCGGCCTCCCCTTTACGTTACTCTATTGCCGATATGGTGTTACTTCAGATTTGCGCGAGCAGCCGCGTAACCAGCCGCTGAGACAATCAGAGGAATAAGAACAATCAGCGCAATTCCGAACCATTCGAAGCCTTCCATCGTGTTCCTCCTTGGATCAATCAAACATTACCAAAGGGGTGTGTTGTATGCTATGTCACTACTTCAATATGCAAAATATGTGCCGGCAATTGCCGGAAACGGGCGACGGATTACGGATTACGACATAGGCATACGCACAAGTGCGGAAATCTCGATCACGCTACCATCCTGGAAGGTCAGCATAAAGGTAATTGTCTCGTCACGTTGTAGCTCGCGGGTGAGATCCAGCAGTAGCACCTGGTAGCCGGGCCCTGGCGCAATCTCTACCTGCCCATTCGCCGGCACCTCGATCTGCTCGATCGCCTGAACCTGCTGCACCGGCTGAATCTGGGCCAGTTGCACAGTTCCGGCGATATCGGTTGAAACGCCCGTTAGCGCGACTGGTGTGCTATTCTGGTTGACCAGCGTCATAAAGAGGGAACTACTTTCCGGTCCCGCCGGCAAGCCACCACTTTGGCGCGGCATGTAACCCTGGCCCTGACCCGGCATTTGGCCCTGGCCCGGCCCAACGCCCTGGCCTGTGCCGGGGGTTACCGCAATCGCGTCCATCGGCGGGTGAACCCAGGGGTCGCGGATCTCGATGCCTTGAGCGGTCTGCGCGGGTGCGACTGCACCGGTTGTTGGTGTACCGCTTACTGGTGTTTCTGCGGCGGGCATGGCGGTTGCAGCCATTACTTCGGTGGCTGTGATGGGGGTCATAATCTGCTCGGTGGGGATAGCAGTGGCGGTCGTTAGCGCGGCGGTATCGGTGGGGCGCGCCGAACTACACGCACTCAGAACCAGTACTAGAATAGACATACCGGTAAGGACAGACATTCGCATCTCCATTACTCCCTTCTTTTTCTCTCAGTTACAGGAGTTACGTGGTCACTGACCCGAAAGGACAAGTCACCTCCGGCAGGATGGAATCTTCCATCCTTTTTCACGAACATTTTGCACGTTGTGCAAAATGTTCGTGAAAAAGAACATCATATACCGCCCTGCCGGAGGCGAGTCGGGCCGTTTATCCAGGCACATGCCGGGTTGAGAACCGACCGCGTAAGTCCTATCAGTTACACGGCGTACGCGGTGGGGGTTTGGACCACGAAAAACACAACATGCGCGAACACCGCGAAACGGCCACTACTGCCATGGATCAGGCGATCCCGCGTTTGGCGGGTGATATCGCCCCCGGCAGGCCAGAAGAACCCGGTTCTTTACCCGGAAAAAGCAATGTACCATGCTGCCGCAGGCGAGTCGGGCCATAGATGAGGAGAAGTAATGCATCTCGGAAAGTACTCGTACGCCATTGGAGAGACATGCCGCAACGCGTCTCTGCCCCTCTGCCGCCACTTTTTCCGGCATCGGCACCCTAGCGCCGGCCAGGTATGACAATCCAGAGAATGATATAGGGGAGAACTCCCGGTGCCCCACCTGGTAGAAATAAAATCACAAAAAGCAACCGGAACCAGAAAGGCCTGATGCCAAAGAATGCGCCTAACCCCCCACAGACACCCGCGATGATCCCGTTCTGCCGCCGTAGTGTGCGTTCCTGTGCCATTGATATATTCCTCCTGCATCGCCAAAATCAATACAATAATGCAATGTACCTGGTTTAAGCGCAGCAAGATCTATGCCATATTGGACTGCTGGTATATTTCTTGCGAAGAAATTTTTTTGTTTGAAGAATAAGAGCGCAGGGTTTATCATCAACAAGAGCCGCATCTGTAAACTACGATGAAGTTTGCAAAATAGTCCCGATATGAAATGACCAGGAGTCTCGGCTTATGCAGCTTGAAGATTAAATCCGGAGAGAGAGAAGCAGCGAAGCGAGAGGGAGAGGAACAGTATGAACCAGCGACACCTGCCGGTTCTGGTCGTTGTTGCAGTGTTGACGCTCCTGCTGATCGGCGGTGCGCTACATCATGGCGGGCGTCTGATCCAGGCGGCCCAGGCAGCACCGACATCGGTGGAAGCGATCTGCCATACCTGCCACAACGAAGTACGGCCCATCGTTCCGGCCCAGGAGGAGGGTGATGGTGATGGGGAGGGCGCAGCCCAGGATGACGACGAAGCAGGCGCAGCGCAAGACGGCGAAGCGGAAGCGCAGGTTCCGTCTTCCACGGCGGATCACAGCCAGTACGAGATTCTGCAGCAAGACTTCGCCACTGCACCGGAAGTGGACCGAGGCCTGCCTCTCCTGCCATAACCAGGCGGATATGCAGTTGCACGCGAC
>CAKZQX010000779.1 GCA_937141995.1 uncultured Chloroflexaceae bacterium
CAGGGCAACCAGCATGCCGTGGGACCGACGCAAACCACCTTTTCAGACAGTCTTTTACACCTTTCGGTCTATATTACGATGAAACATGACATTCGGCCATCGCTGATCGGGAGTCCCGGCTTATGAATTTTTAGAAAACAGGCCAGATTATGCTGTGTGGGCGGATGGGTGTACCAGCGCACGGCCTGGGCGTTGGCATCCCGGCTTAGCCGATTAACAGCCGCACACCGGCTGAAGCCGGGACGCCTGGGGCGCATATCCGAATAAAAAAATGCCCGTTCATCAGCCGGTTTTCAGTGCCTCGGTAAGACGAAATCTAATGGTTGTCAGGTAGTTTCAAGTTTCAAATAATTTCTGCTATACTTACGTTCATGGTGACAATGTACCGCCTGGAGATCACCTCAATTGCCGGACTAAAATTCAGTCCGTTGTATCCCCAGTCTGCTCCACAGGTCAGTCATTACATGCAAAGAATGGAGAAGAAACATGTCTGGTGCCACCGAAACAGTTGCAACCCTCAAGACCGAAATCGCGCAGTTGCAACAGCGCATAAGTGAACTTGAATCCCAGGTTGCATCGCAGAGCACAGGCACATCGACGCAGCAGGACAGCGCGGAATTGGAACGCCGAGTTGCCGAACGTACCGCCGAGTTACGCGCAAGCGAGGCGAAAAATCGGGCGCTGTTGCAGGCCCTACCGGATATGCTATTCATTCAAAAACGAGATAGCACCTATATCGAGTATCGCGCACCCAGCGGTACCACCTATGTACCGGCTGAAGTCTTTTTAGGCAAGAAAATCACTGAGATCTTTCCGCCGGAGCTAGCGCAAAAATTTTTGCATGGCATTAAACAGGCGTTAGCGGGGAAACCATACCTGATGGAATACACGCTGCCTCCCGGCGGGTTCTTCGAGGCGCGGATCTCGGCGCTCGACGCGGATACGGTGCTGACGCTGGTACGCGATATTACCGAACGGAAGCAAACGGAAGAGGCACTGCGCATGGCGCAACTCTCCCTGGACTATTCCATTGACGGCGTCCAGTGGCTGGATCGCAATGCCCAGCACATATATGTCAATGAAGCCATGTGTCGGCAACTGGGGTATACTCGCGAGGAGTTACTGGCACTCAGTATTGCCGACATTGATCCGGCATTTCCCATGGAGGCCTGGGATAGTGTCTGGAATGAGGTGAAAGAACAGGGCTTTGTCAAGTTAGAGACCCACCACCGCCGCAAGGATGGCACACTCATGCCGGTTGAAGTTACTTCGAACTACCTGGCGTTTGATGATAAGGAATTCCTCTGCGCCTTTGTGCGCGACATCACCGAACGCAAGCAGGCCGAAAAAGAGATGTATGAGCAGCAGGCACTACTCCAGGGCATCCTCGACAACGCGCCCTTTGGTCTGTTTGCCGTGGATCGCGCCGGGCACTACATTATGTGTAGTCGGGTCGCCGCCACGAATCTTGGCCTGACCCCGGAGCAAGTTGTCGGAAAAACCGATTACCAGATCTTACCGCAAGCTGTGGCCGACGCCAATGCCGAGAAGTTCCAACATATCCTGGATACCGGCAACTTCCAGGAGCATGAGTTTGTATTAGAGCAAGCGAATGAACCAACCCAGGTGTTCCTGCACAACTGGTTTCCGATTAGCGACCCGAACGGGCAGCGTTATGCCGTCTGTGGTATCATCTCTAATATTACTGAGCGCAAGCAGGCCGAAGCGGAGCGGGCGAATTTTCAAGAGCAGATTATCGAAGCACAGCGGCATGCCCTCCGGGAACTTTCGACACCCCTTATCCCCATTAGCGATGATGTGGTGATTATGCCCCTGGTCGGTAGTATCGACTCGCGGCGCGCTCAACAGGTGATGGAAGCCCTGCTCGAGGGAGTAGCGTACTACCAGGCTGACACGGTTATTCTGGATATTACCGGTGTACGCGTTGTGGATACGCAGGTTGCCAATGCTTTCCTCCGCGCAGCGCAGGCCGTTAAGTTGCTCGGTGCGCGGGTGATTCTGACCGGCATCCAGCCGGAGATTGCCCAGACGATTGTCCAACTGGGAGCCGATATGAGCGGGATTGCCACGCACGGCTCGCTCCAGTCCGGGATTGCCACCGTGCTTAACCAGCATAATCAGTATAACCAGCATAAACAATAATTGAGATTGCGGGCTTATCCGTATGAAACTTACTGTTCGCCTCTTTATTCAAAAACATCAGAACCGTACCTACACCGTCACCATACCGGATTTCCCCGGCATCGCGGCCTACGGCCCGACGCTGGAGGAGTGTAAGCAGGAAGTTGCCGAGGCGCTGGAGAAGCGCCTCTCGGAAATGGACCCCGATACGCTGTATCTCTTTGCGTTGCGCCCAAACCAGTCGCTGGAACGA
>CAKZQX010000780.1 GCA_937141995.1 uncultured Chloroflexaceae bacterium
CCTGGCTTATGAACATTGAAAAATCAATCCGGATATCGCCACTCAGGAGTCCCGGCTTCAGTCGGATCAGGGGTTGCCGGCAGTAGCCGCTACGCTGGCAGGCATCCACCGGCGAAAGCCGGGACGCCAGTACGTCACATATCCGGACTATTTGTTCAAACTTCTATAAGCCCGTCCCTACGAGGAACATTATATTTGTGCGAAAGTGAGGATATAATCTATGCTACAGGTGGAGAATAGCGCCCTGCTGGTGGTCGATGTGCAGGGCAAACTGGCGCAGATGATGCATGAGCAGGAGCAACTCTTTGGCAATCTGGAGAAGATGGTTCGGGGCGCGCAAGTGCTGGGGTTGCCGATCATTGTCACTGAACAGAATCCCAAAGGGCTGGGGCCAACCATTCCAGAACTGGCACAGTTCCTGCCCGATACGCCGTCGATCAGCAAAATGAGCTTTAGCTGCTGCGGCAACGCCGAGTTTATGCAGGCGGTCAAGGCACTGGGTCGCCGGCAACTGCTGATGACCGGCATCGAGACCCATATCTGTGTCTACCAGACCACGCGGGAACTGCTGGAGCGAGGCTACGAGGTAGAAGTTGTCACCGATGCGGTCTCCTCGCGTACGCCGGCGAACAAGGCCATCGGGTTACAGCGAATGCAGGAAGCGGGCGCACGCATGACGAGCAGTGAGATGGCACTCTACGAGTTGCTCCAGGTGGCCGAGGGACCGCAGTTCAAGGAGATTCTCAAGCTGGTGAAATAGGCGGCGGGCAGACAGCAGCACGCCGGAGTCGGGGAGCAGCCGTAAGCATCACCCCGACTCCGGCAGACCGGCGACTACATTATCACTACTTATCGTTCAACGCGGCCACACCCGGCAACTCCTGGCCCTCGAGCAGTTCCAGCGACGCGCCGCCGCCGGTGCTGATATGGCCCATCTTGTCGGCCAGGCCGGACTGCTCCACCGCCGAGACCGAGTCGCCCCCGCCGATGATCGTCATCGCACCCTTGGCCGCCGCCTCGGCCATTGCCTGCGCAATCGCAAAGGTACCTTTGGCGAAGGGCTCCATCTCAAAGACGCCCATCGGCCCATTCCAGATGATCGTTTTGGCCTCTTTAATGGTGTTGCTGAAGGTCTTAACTGTTTCGGGACCGATATCGAGGATGCGCCAGCCGCTGGGGACTTCGTTGGCCGGAACTACCTTCTGCTGGGCATCGGCCTTGAACGCGTCGGCGATGACCGCGTCGGTGGGCAGCATTAAATTTACATTGGCGGCATGGGCTTTGTCGATCAGGCTGCGGGCGGTATCCACACTCTCGGTTTCAACCAGCGAGTCACCCAGATTGCAGCCCCGGGCCAGCAGGAAGGTGTTTGCCATCCCGCCGCCGATCATCAGCGCATTAACCTTGCTGAGCAGATTTTCGATCACGCCGATCTTGTCGCTGATCTTCGCGCCGCCGATAATCGTGATAAATGGCCGCTGCGGGTCGCTCAACGCGCCAAACAGCGCACTCAACTCGGCCTCCATCAGGAATCCGGCCACGGCGGGCAGGTAGCGCGCGACACCCTCGGTGCTGGCGTGGGCGCGATGCGCCGAGCCAAATGCATCATTGACATAGACATCACCCAGCTTTGCCAGTTCCTGGGCCATCTCCTGATCGTTGGCCTCCTCGCGTGGGTCAAAGCGGGTATTTTCCAGCAGCAGCACCTGACCGGGCTTGAGCGCCGAGGCCGCCGCCTCGGCTGCCGGGCCGGTGGTCACCTCGGTCTTCTTAACCTCCTGGGCTTCGGGCAGGAGTTCGAACAGCCGCTCAGCCGCCGGGCGCAGGCGCATCGACTCGACGACTTTCTTCTTGGGGCGGCCCAGGTGCGACATCAACACTACACTCGCGCCATGCTCCAGCAGGTAGCGGATCGTCGGCAGTGCGGCGCGGATGCGGGTATCATCAGTGATATTGCCGTTTGCGTCGAGCGGAACATTGAAGTCAACACGCACAAGCGCGCGCTTACCATTCCAGTCAACATCGCGGATGGTCTTCTTGTTCATCCTCAACCTCCTTATGCTCACGAAGACAGCACAATCAGGTACAGCAGTATTTGCGCTTCAGGGGTATCACGGTCATTGTAGCATATCTCAGGTAGAATCCGGTTGGGGTTTTGCGTATATTACGATTTCACGCAGGTGGAAGTTGGCCGAGTCCAGGCGGTGGCTTACACATCAGGCGCTTGCATGGACGAAAGACTGGTCGTGCCTGCGGCAGGGTGGTGCCGCCTGATGAAGGTTGAATTTTTAATTCAGATATCGATCTTCAGGAGTCCCGGCTTCAGCCGGACCAGGCTTGTCTGGTAGTATGCCGCTGCCGAGGCAGGCATCCCACCGGCGAAAGCCGGGACTCCCGGATGGCATATCCGGAGTATTTTCTCAAAGTTCATCAGTCGGGATTCCCGTACATTACACGAGTTACGCGGTGGACGATCAAACTGAGCGTTTGTGTTCAATAAGGGCCAGATTCGCCTGCGGCAGCATGGTACCTTCCTGCCGGAGGCGAATCGGGCCGTTTGTCCAGGCAGACGCCTGGTTTAGAACTGAGAGACTGTCTGAAACGGGTTGGTCATGGGGCGACGGCCCCGAAGCGGGAGTCCC
>CAKZQX010000781.1 GCA_937141995.1 uncultured Chloroflexaceae bacterium
GACGACGTTCACAGGAGTTGGTGTCTCATTTGAACGCGCACCGCGGAAGTCCTGTCAATGAACGATTTAATATTTGAAGCCCCCATATCCTCATCAAATATTCATCAGTGATTATTACAACTAGGTCAGAGTACTTCATCGACAATCAGCGTAAGTACGTTAGATCAATCATTATGAGCCAGGCCCACTACCTTTCAAATAAGCGCGCGCAAAGCCGCCAAGTATCGCATAAACTGTGTAGCTTTGCGGCTTTGCGCGCGTCAATTTCATCATATTTGAAAGGTAGTGGAGCCAGGCCAATATAGCAAACCAGAATGTCTCGTTGTAACAGCGTACGTGCCCACACCTAATCCATGCCGAGTTGTTTCGAACGTCAGCCGGATCGCCAGATGCCTGCGATAGCATTGCTATCATAGTCACCAGAGGTCAACCCGGAAATATTGGAAGTACCGGTTGATTAAAATACAAACACTCACACCATAGTAAGCACAAACGCCCACAACCGGGTAGTACTAATATAGATAATCCGTAACTGGGCGACTGGTATGGAGCAAAAAACGACAAGACTTCAAACCATCTTAGCACAAGGGAGGTAAAGAAATGAAAATCGCAAGCGATTTTACGACAAGTCACTTCTTATCAACAGAAGAGCATAGTGTGCGTACGCGCATAAGCAAAGCCTTTAGCAACATTGACCAATCACCATTCGTTCAGTACGGGCTTCTTATTCTGCTGGTACTCATTGGGACAGGGTTACGGCTCTATCAACTCGGCACATGGAGTCTCTGGGTAGATGAAGTTTACACGATCCAACGTGCGAATGATGTTATCCAGAATGGCTGGGAAGGCTTTATGCGACACACAAATTCAACCAGACTGGTTGCAGGTGTGCTGATGCTCTTTCCAGAGTCAGAGTGGAGCGTGCGATTGGTGCCGGCATTGGTAGGAATTATCTCAATGGTGTTGTTTTTCTTCCCAGTGCGGCGGATTTTTGGTGGGCGTGTAGCACTGATGTCTATGGCATTCCTGGCTATTTCGCCCTGGCATCTGTACTGGTCACAGAATTCCCGTTTCTACACAACATTGCTGTTCTTTTATACTCTCTCGCTCCTATATTTCTACATTGGCGTTGAGGAACGTCGGCCCAGCTATCTGCTTGGTGCAGGAGTGTTGTTAGTACTTGGCTTCCTTGAACGACTCACAGCACTCTTTGCTGTCCCTATAATGGTTCTTTATATTAGCTTTATCCTATTTACAGTATTCCGAAACCAGAAAGGCTTGCGGTTCAATCCATACTATGGCTTGCCTATCTTGATAGTGCCCGCTGCTTTTCTGGTATACGATCTGTTAGGTGTTCCTGCATTAGGCCTGAACTCGTCAATCCGCAGTTTCTTCGACATCTTCTTTGGACATACAAATAGTAATCCTGTTCGTCTTGGAATGGCAATCATCTATCGCATCGGTCTACCCGTCGTCATCCTGGCTTCGATTGGAGCTTTATATCTAATATTTAGAAAACCTGAACGGCAGAATATTTTCCTGCTTTTAGCGGTGTATGTGCCCTTTGTGGGTATACTAGTCGTCTCATTATTCGCTTTCGCTGTTGATCGCTATATTTTCGCTTCATTACCGTTCTGGTACATCCTCTGCGCGGTTGCTATTAACCAGCTTTTTTCTCTTACACGAAGCTCCGGCACACTGCTGGTCGTTGGAGTGTTAGCGCTTGTTCTGGCCGACGGCATCACAAACAACATGCTCTACTTTCAATATCAAAATGGAAGTCGTCCGGATATGCGAGGAGCGCTGGAGTTCGTTGCCGAGCATAAATCGGAAGAAGCGATTATTGCCGTTTCGCCCAATCAGGTTCTTCTCGGTGACTATTATCTGGGTGATAACAGTGTTATCATGTTTTCCGATATTGACCAGACCGAGTTAGAACGTACTGGTCAACCGATGTGGTTCATCGTTGATAATGATATTGGCTGGATTCCGGCGAGTTTGCAGACCTGGCTTGATGAGAATGCCCGTCTCGTTCTAGTACGTGATATTTATCTGCCGGGCAACCCAATGACGTTGCGAGTGTATGCATACCGTGAAGGCTGATTCAATAGTGAGGAATAACCCAAGATGTCCCCAACAGAGATGAATGCAGCATCAGACACGACATTGCCATCAGTTTCAGCAGTAATCTGTACGCGTAATCGCGGTGATAGTATTCTTAGTGCGGTGAAAAGTTTACTGGCAAATACCTATCCTGATTTTGAACTGGTTATTATTGACCAGAGCAGCGATGATCGTACGGCACGAGCACTGGCACCATTTGCCAATGACACGCGTCTACGCTATATCCATACCAGCACGCAGGGTGTTGGCCTGGCACGCTCAATTGGACTGAATGCTGCCCGGGCTGAACTGGTAGCGATGACGGATGATGACTGCGATGTTCCTTCTAACTGGTTGGAGCGTATGGTGAACGCGCTTAACCAGCATCCCTGTGCGGCGATTGTCTACTGTGATGTCGTTGCCGCCCCCCATGATTCTGCGAAGGGCTGGATTTTAATTAATGTGAGTCCCGAGAGTCGCGAGATCACTTCCCTCCAGGCCTGGAATGATGCGGGTGGAGCCAGTGCCGGAATTGGCGCAGGTATGGCCGTCCGACGTACAGCGATTCAGCATATTGGAAATATTGATGCACACCTCGGAGCGGGAGGGCACTTTCGTAGTGGCTGGGAAACAGATATTACTCTTCGTGCTTTGCTCCATGGGTATACCATTTATCGGACCAATGATGTAAGTGTCGTGCATTTTGGCTTCCGCACCCATGAACAAGGGCGCACACTTATGCGTAGATATATGTTTGGTATTGCGGCTGTGTATATCAAACTTTTGAAATGTGGCTACTGGCAGATGCTGCCGGTGATTTTCTTTGAAATCTGGCGTACGGTCATCGCTCCCGGTGTCACCGCGCTACTACGCCGGCAAAAGCCCCCGGTGCTTGGGCGGGCCATTGCGCTGATACGTGGAACCCTTGCAGGATGGCAAGCACCAGTGGATCGCCGGCATGCCGTTTACCAAATGCGCCGAACAACAGGTTAACACCACTGGTACAGTGGTACCTTATCTCGTCTTTTCCCCAAAAATGTTGCGCAAAGCGCAACATTTTTGGGGAAAAGGATGTTCCCTGGCGCCCTGCCGGAAGCGAGTCAGGCCATTTATCCCGGCAACCACCTCATTTGCATCCACATACGTCCTGTCAACGACCATCTAACGTGCATTCAACAAAATAATGAACGAATGTTAAGTTAGCCGGATATATCTGTGTAGGGAATGTTCATATACCGCCGTTACACTTAACGAGATTTCTCAAATTGCTATATAAGGTGCAGCAACAAGGTTTATCACCGTCCATGGAAAAACACTATACGACGTATTGAGGATAACTGCTTATGTTACGTCTCGTGCTACTGCGATTACTCGAAAGCTACTTCCGGCACCGCTGGTTGAACCTGGTACCCATCCTGCTCATGGGCATATTCGCTGTGGTATTTACCCTGCGCACGCCCCAAACCTACATCTCAGGCGGAATATTGTTCATTCAGGAGGACTCTCTGCTGTCAACCCTGGTTCCGATTGACAATAGAGGATGGGGGTGGTCTACACCCGCACGGGTAACGTCAAACGAGATACGGGAGTTGCTACGAACCGAGGCCTTTGTACGCTTCGCTATTCAGCGAACTGACCTGGAAGCGCAGATGCAGGGAGGCCCGGAAGCGGTTGAGCAGACCATCCGCGAATTCCGTAAGGCATCTTCATTGGACGTCATCGGGGAGAAACTCGTCGGCTTCGCCGCCAGGCATGAAGATCCTGAGATTGCGCATCAGATTGCAACGGCTACTATCGACGCATACACCGAGTGGAAACTCAATTCGGATCGCCAGGAGAGCGAGGTGGCCCAGGCCTTCTTTGCCGAACAGCTTGGTCCCCAGCAAGAGAAGTTGGAGCAGGCCCGCGCCGAATTACAGGCATACCTGGCGGAGCACCCGGCGCCGATTCGAGGTCAACGTTCGGAACAGGAGCAGGCAGAGGTTGCACGCTTGCAGGCAATTGTCACCGATGCTTCTCAACAGGTAGATGATACCCTGGAAAAAGAAGAGGCGGCTCGGCTGGCACTGACCAAGGCAGAGCGTAATGCTACGCAGGCCTATACAATGATTGACGCTCCCAAAGTCCCGACCGAACCGGATACCTCACTGAAAGGTATGCTAAAAGACTCGCTCATCTTTGTTGCCCTGGGCGTTGGCTTAAGCATGGCCTGTGTTGTCAGCGGTATGTTGCTCGACCGCAGCTTTCGCCTGCCAATTGATGTCAGGCATGGCCTGAATCTACCCGTTCTCGCAACAATTCCGCTGGCCCGACTCAGTGCAGCCCAGACCGCCGCTGAAGATGAGCGACAACATATTGTGCGTGATTATGTCGAAACAGCAATCCCATTTCATCCGCTTCCGGGTACCGCTCAAGTGTGGACCAGCAATGGCCGGCACCAACTCGCGTTAGGTACCGCAGAGCAACTCCCGTCTGACGAAGCAGATGATACGCAACCGCATCACACCCCGAGTCTGGTACAGACTCAACCCCAGCCGGCAATGAACATAAAGGATGCCATAAACATATGAGTCGCAACAGCAAAACAATCTTCAAGAACATTGGAGCTTTAATGGGGTCACAGGCCATCACATGGTTGTTGACGCTCCTGCTAACAATCTTCTTACCCCGATACCTCGGGGCGGCTGCCGTCGGCCAACTCTATCTCGGCATATCGATCTGGATGATCATGGGAGTATTCATGGCCTTTGGCATGGATACCTTCCTGATCAAAGCAATCGCACGTGATCCAGACAGGGCCCCGGAGTTGCTGGGAACCACCCTGGTTGTGCGTACGTTGCTCTCCATCCTGAGTTTTGGGATCGTAGCCCTGTATGCCCACCTGGTGCGCTATCCCATCGAGACCCTGTATATCATCTATCTGGTGGGGGTTGCGCAACTACTCTGGCAGTGGGTAGCAGCATGTGAGGCAGTGCTGCAAGGGCTGGAGACGATGGAACATATCTCCGTTGCCAGAGTAGCGGGAAAAGTTATCAACACCTTCCTGGGCATTACGGTGCTGCTCCTGGGATATGGCATCTATACCATCGGCATTGTCGGCATCATCGCTGCGCTGGGCAACCTGCTGCTACTGTTTATCATTCTGGGACGGCGCTATCATCTGCGGTTCAAGGTTGCCCCGCGCCGGGCAGTAACGATGGTTAAAACCAGTGCATCCTACCTGACCATTGCCCTTTCACTGGTCTTCTACAACCAGGTTGATGTTATCATTATCTCATTTCTGGTGGATGAGCAAACGATTGGCTGGTACAGTGCGTCGGATCGCCTCTTTAGCACACTGCTCTTTGTGCCGACTATCATTATTATTGCCATTTTTCCGATGCTGGCCCGAACCCATACCGATGACCCGACAGCAATGCCTCAGATTATGCGGCGCAACTTCGATATGATGTTTCTGATCAGCGTGCCTATTGGCCTTGGTCTGATGATTGTTGCCGACCCGCTGGTTGTCCTGCTCTTTGGTGCCGAGTTTGCGCCAAGTGGTCCCGTCCTGGCAGTTATGGGGATTGTCTTAATTTTTACATATCTTAATATTTTATTAGGAAAGTTCATGCTGGCAACCGATCGCCAGAATATCTGGACAGTGGTCATGGTTACTGCTACCGTGCTAACCGTACCGCTTGATCTGTTGTTTATTCCCTGGTGCCGGCAGATGTTTGCCAATGGAGCTATCGGTGGTGCGTTAAGTTATGTCGTCACCGAGTCAGGCATGGTTCTGGCGGGACTACTGCTGCTGCCGAGAGGTTTGCTGGGGTGGGCAAACGTCCGAACCGGGGCACTGATCATGCTTTCAGGTCTGGCAATGGTGGGAGCAACCTGGTGGTTCCGCGATGCATTTCTGGTTGTTCCCATCCTGGTTGGCGCAGTTACGTATATCGGGCTAATCCTGCTCTTGCGCGTTATATCAAGCGAAGATCGGGCTTTACTCACGCAACTGGCCCGGCAAATGCTGCAACGCGTTCGCCGCCGGAACAGAGAAACAGCCAGTGTAGGAGGAGCATAAATAGACATGGCCAAACAACAACGAGCGAAAAAACGCGGCGCCCAGCATACCTCACTGCCGTTGCGCGCTGCCGATGGAACACCATTTATTGCTTTTCCAACCCAGTCCGCCCAACATTTTCGCCGCATGCTCACCGGGCTCATGCATCGGGACGGCCTGCCACGGCGGCTGGCGGTAATGGCAACCCTCCGGCAGGAAGGTGTTACCTATACCACGCTGGCTTTGGCAACGACACTGGCGAGTGATATGGCAGTAAGTGTCTGCGCCGTTGAACTGAACTGGCAGTCACCGGGAATGCAGGCTCAGTTAGCGGCCGGCACGAAGAAGAAATCAGCGAAGCGGTCACGCCAGGATAACACTACCGCCGGCCCGCCGCCGTCGCCTGGCCTGGCTGCGGTGCTGAACGATACAGCGACATTCGATGATGTGCTGATCCAGACCGATCTGCCCAACCTGGCACTGTTGCCGGCCGGTGACCTGCCGGTCCTACAATATTCCTACATGGCCCGTAGCGAGCGTTTACGTAGCCGCATCGAGGAGTTAAGCCGGCGGTTCGACTACCTCCTGCTGGACATCCCGGCAATTCAGGCCACCAGTGACGCAATCTCACTGGCATCATTGGGAACTGCCGGGTGCATGGTGATCCGGCAAGGCGTGACCCCCATTAGCAAGGTACGTGAAGCTCTTGACGAAGTCAAACACCTGCCGATGGCGGGAGTGGTTCTCAATAAGATTCAGGTTCACACACCAGAGTGGCTGCTAAACTTTATTCCGCAGGACTGAGGTGGTATATGAAACTGTTCCTGGCATATCTACTCTTCTGCTTTATAGCCGGTATACTTCTTCGCAAGCAGGCGCTACATATTCGCATGTGGGTTCTGTTTGGGGTATGCATTTTGATCACAATAGGCTACTTCTTTTTTAACCAGATTTAAGGTAGCAGAATACGATGTTAACAACGTTTCCAGCAAAATCGAGCGGAGTAACGGTAACCAGCGTAGAGCGCCGTGAAACCATCACCTGGTGGCTTCTATTTCTGGGCTTCCTCGGCGTTACGGGGATGTTTGGGCTATCAATGCTGCGTAGCGGCCCTGACATGGCCATGCTTGGCTGGTTCTGTTACCTGACGGGGGTGTGGTTGATTCTCCACCAACCACGCTACGGTGTCTACCTTATTCTTGGTTTGAGTCTGGTTGGGGATATGGCACTGGCCAGTTGGTATCCTTTTGTTAAAAATTTCTCGAGCGCTGAGTCATTGCTGTATATGAACGATGCCTTGATTTTCAGCCCGGCCGAAACATACATTGTCCTGACTTTTATCTCCTGGCTGGGCCGTGGCATCATTCAACGCAAGATTGTATGGCATACCGGGCCGTTGTTCTGGCCCGCTATGATCTTTATCGGGTTTATCACGTTTGGGTTGGCATATGGCCTCATGCGCGGTGGTAATTTAAATACCGGTCTATGGGAAGCCCGACCAATCTATTATCTACCCGTAATGGTAGTACTCACGGGTAACTTAATCCAAACCCGTGACCAGGTAAACAAGCTCATCTGGATTGCAATGATTGCAATTTTTATTGATAGCATGAATGGGTTTCTGTTTGTGGCGAATACGCTAAATTTCCAACTGCATACGGTTGATCGTATCGCCGAGCATTCAGCTTCCATCCATGCCAATACCTTCTTTGTCCTGCTGTTAAGCACCTGGATGTTCCGGGCATCGTACGCCCGCCGGTTGATTATGCCGGTAATGCTGCCGTTCGTCGCGGTGAGTTACTTTGCTAATCAGCGCCGGGCCGCATTTATTACGCTGACTATCGCCATTGTCCTGATCCTGGCCATCCTTTACTGGGAGAATCGCCAGGCATTCTGGCTGATCACGCCGGTGCTGGCTGTCGTCGGGGTAGCCTACCTGGCGGCTTTCTGGAATAGTACCGGCACATTAGGTATGTTTGCCAGCGCGATCAAATCAGTCGTAGCTGAGGATGCCAGTAGTGCGGCCGATCAATCATCAAATCTGTATCGCATCATCGAAAACGTCAATACAAACTTTACAATCAAGAATGCTCCACTGACCGGAGTCGGGTTCGGCAATAAATTTTTGATCATATGGCCCATGCCGGATATCAGTTTCTTTATCTGGTGGGAATATATTGTCCACAACTCGGTGATGTGGATCTGGATGAAGGCCGGCATTGGCGGGTTTCTCTCAATGATCTTTCTGATTGGTTCCACCGTCATGGTGGGTGTTCAGGCCTTCCGCCGTATGCCCGGTAGAGACCTGAGCGCCATTGCGTTAACTGCAACATTATACATTATAATGCATTTTGTCTTTGCTTACGTCGATATGTCCTGGGACAACCAGAGCATGATCTATGTCGGCACAATGATGGGATTGATAAATGGTCTGGAAAGTATTGTTGCCAGACCAGTACTATGTCAACCCAAACGGTGGCCCTGGCAACCCGAGCCAGCCTCACTCCCAAAACTACGGCCACTGTAAGGGGAGTATTGTGAACACGATGGTCATAAACCGGCGATAGGGTTGCAAACGCTACCGCATGCTCCCACGACAGTAGAATAATTCCTAACAAAGGTACTCAGGAGATGACTCCATCTGAAGGTCGTACCCTGTCACCTCACCAGTTGCACAAGCTCTGGCAGGTGGCGCAAGAAGAAGTACGCGAGTTACATCCACGGTTGCTGCTAGTCAACCTGTTGGTTGGCACTCTTCCACCAAATGTGGGAGGACGCTTAAAGGTCTATGGATTACGTCTGGCTGGATTTACTATCGGACATGGCACAATGGTATGGGGTATGCCGCAGATCACGGGCAGGGGTGATTTTACTACCCGGCTGAAGATTGGACGCTGGTGTCGATTCAATTTTGGATGCATATTTGAATTGGGTACTACAATTACGATTGGCGATTGTGTCAATCTGGGCCACCAGGTGATGATCCTGACCACCACGCATGGGATCAGTTCCGGTGAGCGTCGCGCCGATCCCAACCATATTCTGTTACCCGTAGTGATTGAGCGCGGGGTCTGGATTGGTTCCCGCAGCACCATTCTGCCTGGTGTAACCATCGGGGAGATGTCAATAGTTGCAGCCGGCAGCGTTGTCACCAGAGATGTACCACCCGATACGCTCGTGGCAGGTGTTCCGGCCCGGGTGGTGAAGCAGCTTGATTAGACAGGTATGTCTACAGGGAGTTTACACGCATGCAGTACAACTGGAACCGGCCTGTCTTCATCGTTGGTACGCTACTGCTAACCGTTGTGCTCCAGTCCTGCCAGATGCGTCGGACTGCGGCAGATGCGCCGGGAACCGATGCATTTCTACCGATGATTCTGAGCCATAACGATACCGCCGCATCGTCGCCCAACACACCAGGGGTCTTTCAGGAAACTTTTGACGGTGATCCTGCTGCACCACAATCCTGGCAACCAGCGAACTGGGATGTCACGGTGCATTCACGCAACCAGAGTACCTGGGAGGCTCTAGAACCAATGGATGCTGCCCATGGGCCGGACTGCGGCCCACCTCCGGCAACGCATCCTATTACGGCCTATGAAGATGCGGTGTTTCTCTGCAAACACCATGTGATGACCGCGATCAATG
>CAKZQX010000782.1 GCA_937141995.1 uncultured Chloroflexaceae bacterium
GAAGAGCGTCACCTCCGGCAGCGGCGTGCCGGGAGAGAGCGCCACACCCACGCTATTCTGGTTTTCCTCAAGTGATGCGCGCAGTTCTTCCACACTGCCGACGAGATGCGCCGGGCCGACCAGCTCTTCGGTACGCAGTTGCTCCGCGACATAGGCGGCATAGCGCCCTTCGGCAGTCTGATCCGCAATGTAAATGGTTGGCGTGACCGTGATATCGGTGGGAATAACCCAGCGGACCAGCGCCAGATAGATCAGCGCTACGGCCAGCGTTACCGCATAGTAAAAGTTGCGCCAGTTGATCAGATTATCCCGGCGCAGGGAGATCCACAAACGCTGTGCCATCACTGCAACCCCCTTCCGGTCACGGTGACAAAGACTTCTTCCAGACCCGCCTCTTGCGAGTGAACGGTTTCCAGCGCGCCCAACTCCATCAGTTCCATCAGACGTCGGCGGGAGCGCTCATCCTCCGGCGAGAGCCACTCGCTGGCAACGCTGCCGTTCCGGCGATACTCAACCTTGAGCTGCTGCTGTCCGTAGCGCAGCTTCAGGTTGCGCGGCGTGTCAATCGCGGCAATCTGCCCGGCGTTCAGGAAGGCCACGCGGTCACATAGCTCTTCGGCGACATGCATATCGTGCGTGGTCAGAAAGATCGTCGTGCCGGCGGCCTGCTGCTCACGGATCAGCCGCTTGATCGACTGCGCCGTCGTCGGGTCCAGGCCGGATGTGGGCTCGTCCAGGAACCAGATGCGCGGCTTGTTCAGCAGCGAGCGGGCCAGCACCAGCCGCAATCGCCATGACCATTGTCTCGCCAATCGCACGCTGCTGCATCCCTTTCGAGTAGGTGCCCGCACGCTTGTTGGCGGCATCAGCCAGCCCCAGCCGTGCCAGCAACTCGCGCGGCTCGGTCGTCGGGACCGCGTAGAGCCCCCGGAAGAACTGCAGATTCTCCATCCCGGTCAGCCGCTTGTAGACATTCGGCTGCTCAAACGAGACGCCGATCAGGTTAAAGAGTTCACGTCTGGGACGGCGAATATCATGTCCGGCGATTGTCACCTGGCCGCGCTGCAGCGGCAACAGCCCGATCATAATGTTCTGGGTGGTACTCTTACCCGCGCCATTGGGCCCCAGAAAGCCGAAGATTTCGCCCTCACCGACATCAAACGAAATATCATTCACCTGGAACGTATCGTTCCGCCCATACGAATGGTAGAGATGTTCAACGTGTATCATCGGTTGCTCCTTGCGACTCCCGGCCCGGTGTTGCACCGGCTTGCCGGTTGCCGAGTCCTTGTTCAAGAATAGTGACCAGTTGATCGAAGAGCTGTTCAATCTCCGGCAGATGCTGCCGCAGCGGATTCTCGCCGTCTAACGTGCGGGGATCGACCCCCAGGCGGGCAAAGATAAACTTACCAAAATCGGCTGACAGGGTGCTAATCACAAACACCGCCAGTTCCGGGTCAACTTCCGGGGCAATATTGCCCTGGGAAATCCCCTGCTCAACCAGTTGTGTGATGTAGGTAGCCGAAGCCGCACGCATCCGCGCAATCGTCTCATCATGAAAAGGTAAATCGTCGTAGATAGCGCGATAGGCGACCTGGGCCAGCCGCGGCCGGGTAAAGTTAAAGTCCGCACTCGACCGCAGCAGCCGGCGCAGAAAGGCAAAGATGTTCATCTGCGGGTCGGGCGACTGCACGCCATGCAGCAGCGCCAGTTTCTCCTGGATCACCAGATCCAGCAGGTAGAGATAAAGATCCTGCTTGTCCTGAAAGTATTGGTAGATGCTGCCCTTGGCAATACCCAGACGCGCAACAATCCGCGAGATCGAGGCGTGGTTGTAGCTGTTATCGGCAAACTCATCGATGGCCGCATCAAGCAGCGCCTGGCGTTTCGCCTCCGGCAGGTTAAAAAAGGTCTGTGTCGGCATACGCCCTCCTGTCTCGTGACTGGTGTGACCTGCCGGTCATATGACTGTGCGGTCACATGACCGGCAGGTCACATTGTAGCGCAGGCCGGGCGCGCTGTCTATCGGTCGAAGGTCGGATCTGGTCTATGCACAGAAGCAGGTGTCTCGATACGGAGGGAGCAATTATGACAAATCCATCGCTTACACACATTCGCTTGCAACTCAGCCTGGGTGTCACGCCTCTCAGGTATCATCAGGGTGCCACAACCGGGTGGATGTAATGCCGGGGATACAGAAAGGGCGCAGCACCCTGCGCCCCTACATTCCAACTCACAAATAACCGTTAACCCTTAACCCCAATACCTTTCACATAGCAGAACCTGCGCGGTAACGTGGCAAACCGGGCGTTTGCTCCGATACAGAACGGTTC